>NZ_JBEOVM010000015.1:0-100006 GCF_040295505.1 Streptomyces sp. NPDC002790
ACACTATTTTTAGTGTCTGTTGATTTTTGACTAGGCGTGGCATATTTCGTACGAGGCGGCGGCCGCCCCCCCCTCCCGGGGGCCCCCAACCCCCGCAGACGTGCCGAGCCACCCCGCCGGAGGAGGGGGCGGCGGACCGGGCGCACTTCAGACGACGGGGAGTGCCGTGCGCCCGGCGGACTCCTGCGCCGATGTCTCGGCCCAACGGGCGGAGATGCTGGCCAGCCGGTCGAGGTAGTTCTCGGAGCCCGCGTCCGCGAGGGCCTCGTTGGTGCGGACGGCGCAGTCGCATCCGTCCCAGTCGTCGGCCGCGTGCAGTGACGCGCGGCGGGCCTCGAGCCGGAACGCGGAGAGAGCCTCGACCAGCATCGGACGGCAGCGTTCACAGCCGTCCGGGCGGGACTGCACCACGTCGTCGACCTGTGGGTTGAACCAGGAGATGTCCAGGTCGCCGTAGCCCTGCTCATCCGGTGCGTCGTCCGCGCACTCGGCGAGCAGCCGTACCAGCATCCACAGTGTCGGCGGCTCCCACAGCCCCCGATCGTGCGCCCAGCCGAGCAAGGTGCCCGCCTTCGCGCTCAGCGGGAAGACCATCTGTGTCTCGAATCCGGCCGCACGGGCACCGCGCACACTGGCCAGTGTGTCCTGGTACGCCTCGCGCGGGGAGAGACCGAGCCCGCCGAGGGTGATGTTGGCGATCGGGTCGAACCCCAGCTTGCCCAGCATTGCCGCGGTGTCGACGTAAGCCTCCTGCCGGGTCGGCTTCAGGTGACACATGGTGCGCACCTCGGGGTCCCAGGACTCGACGCCGATCTGGCAGACCATCCGGGTCGTGTCCGGGAAGTACTCGCGGACGTGCGCGAGTTTCTCCTCCGTGCAGACCTCGGGCCGGGTCTCGAAGGCGAAGCTGGATGGCTTGCGCTCAGCGGCCCTCCGCAGCAACCGGTCCCGCAGCTCGACCGGGACCTCCTTCTCGTCCAGGAGGCTGCCGGACGGCGAGAGGTAAATGCAGGAGCCCTCCGGCACGGTCTCCAGCTTGCGTTCGACGGAGCGCGCCACGGCTTCCGGGCGGATCTCCGGGCCGATGCCGTAGTTGCACATGCTGCACTGCCCGGCCCGGTCGTAAGTGCAGCCCCGGGTGCGGAACCAGAACTGATGCATCTGTGATTCGGTGCGTGGATTTCCCACGGACACCGCGTAGTTCCGCACGAAGACATTGGTGTACGTGGGGTAGAGCGGTCGGTCGGCGCGTATGGCGATATTGGCCTTGACGAGTGCGCGACGCAGGGCGCGCTTTTCCGAATCGGCCATGAGCGTTCTCCTCGGAGTGGGGTACGTGTGAGTGAATGCCGGTTGGTAGATTTGCTGCCGGGTGTCCACCGGGTCAGTGGCCAGGAATTCTGTCGGTGGTGCGCGAATTCGCGGTCCTTGCGGTGTTGCGCACCTTGATGCGGGTGTACTCGAGAAGTCCCCAGTAGCCGTATTCGGAGCCCATTCCAGAGGACCGGTAGCCGCCGAAGGGGGCGTCCGGGCGCAGTGCTCCGTGCTGGTTGATCCAGACTGTCCCGCAGTCGAGGGCGGCGGCCACGGAAGCGGCCCGCTGCTCATCGCCCCAGACGGAGCCGCCGAGCCCGAACTCGGTGCCGTTCGCCCGGTCCACGGCTTCTTCGACCGAGCCGTAGGAGAGCACTGGAAGAACCGGCGCGAACTGCTCCTCGGCCTCCAGCCGGGTGCCGGGTGGGAGATCGGTGACCACCGTGGGAGAGAGGAAGTGGCCGGGCAGATCCGGGGTCGCGGTGCCCGGGACGACCCGCGCCCCGGCGTCGCGAGCCGCGTCAACCAGCCCGGTCGCCCGGTCCAGTTGGGCGCGGCTGATGAGCGGGCCGCAGTCCGTACCGGGCAGCAGCCCGTCGCCCGGCCGGACCGCAGAGGCCAGCTCTGCCAGCGCGTCGGTGAGTTGCGCGGCTTGTGGGGCGGAGACATAGACGCGTTTGATCGCGGCACAGAACTGTCCCGCGTTGACCATCGCCCCGGCGAATATCTTCGGTGCGAGCGCGTCGATGTCGGCACCGGGCAGGATCAAACAGGCGTCGTTGCCGCCGAGTTCGAGCACCAGGTGTTTGAGATGTGGTGCGACAGCGCGCGCGATGGCCCGACCCACCGGTACCGAGCCGGTGAAGGAGACCATGGGGACGTCCGGGTGCTCGGTCAGCACCGCCCCGGCGGCCGCTCCGCCGCAGACCGCGTTGAGCGCACCGGCAGGCAGCATCCCGGCCAGAAGTTCGGCCATGCGCAGCCCGGACAGGGGGGTGGCTTCCGAGGGCTTGAACACCACGGTGTTGCCCGCGAGCAGGGCCGGAGCGATCTTGGTGGCGGCCAGGATCAGCGGGAAGTTGGACGGTGCCACGGCCGCCACCGGGCCGTACGGGACACGCTCCATCGTGACCAGCGAACCCGGCTCGTCGGCAACGGTGACGTGCAGCAGAGCGAGCGCGGCGGTGTGCCCGAACCAGTCGGCGGCCAGGGCTGTCTCGGAGCGTGCTTCCGCGAGTGGCTTGCCCTGCTCGCGGGTGAGCAGCTCGGCCAGCTCTTCCTTGTGCTGGTGCACCAGCGCGCCGCAGGCGCGCAGGGTGTCCGCGCGCTCCTGGAAGGGGCGCGCGGACCAGCCAGGGAAGGCCTCGCCAGCCGCCGCGACCGCACTCCGTACGTCCGCTGCCGAGGCATCGGGCGCGTGCGCGAACGTGGCGGCGTGCGCGGGGTTCTCCACGGCGAGTCGGCGGCTGCCGGGGACGGACCGCCCGCCGATGGTCATGCCGAAGTCCACGGCTGTCTCCTTGCCCTGCCTGGCTCTGGTCCGCTGCTACCACTTCCCGGCCGCTGCCGGTTGCGGATCATCCGGGCGGCCGGGGAGGAGAGGGAATCTTGAGTCTTGGCGACTTCGCCCGCGGGGAGTAGCCCCTCTTTGAGCTATGGCCGTTGGTCCAGCCTCCTGGGCAGCCATCCGAGTCTTGGCGCCGAACGCAGCCCCGAGCACCGTTGCCGTGTGACGTCTATAGAAGCCGTATCCAGCTATCTCCCGGCCGCCAGCGTCCCGGTCGCCGATTTTCTGCGAGCGCATGGCATGACCGACGCCCGGATCCGGGTGCACGAGCGCTTCTTCGGCTTCTCCCGGGTGCCGATGGATCCCGCCACGACACAGGCCGATCACCTGGTCGCCGCGATCAATGGACTGGACGACCTGGACACCTTGCGGCCGCGCATCCGGTATGTGCTCCAGGCCCGGACCATGCCTGTCGCGGTCCCTTACCCGGTCAACCCGCTCCAGGAGGCATGCCGACGTACCGGGCTGACGGACGCGACCGCGTTCTGTCTGACCCAGCACGCCTGCGCGTCGGGGCTGCTGGCGATCGACGTCGCGGGTCGGTTGCTCGCCTCGGACGGCGACCCGGAGGCGCTGGCGCTGATCGTTGCCGGCGAGAAGACGTTCACCTCGGCGGCGCAGGTCATCAATGACACCGGGGTGATGGGGGAAGCATCCTCCGCCGCGCTGGTCAGCGCCGGCGGCTCGCGCGACCGGGTCCTGAGCTACGCGACCCGGACGCACGGCAAGTTCCACGGTGGGGCCTGGCTGGAGGCGGAGATGAACGCCGCGTTCCACGACGAGTACGCGGGCTCGCTGGCCGAGGTGATGACCGCCGCCACCGAGAGCGCGGGGCTGACCATGGACGACATGGCGCTGATCCTGCCGCACAACGTCAACCGGATGTCATGGCTGCGCGTGCTGAAGCTGCTGGGTGTCAAGGGCACCGACCGGCTGTACCTGGAGACCCTTGCCGACCATGGGCATTGCTTCGGGGCCGACGCCTTCATCAACTACCGGTCGGCACTGGACGCCGAGCGGCTCCGCCCGGGCGAGCGCTATCTGATGACGGCGGTCGGACTCGGAGCCACTTTCTCCGCGATGGTGCTCGAGCACTGAGACGGAGTGCGATGAGAACCCAGACCCGCCCAGCGCGCCGACCGTGCGGCGTGCAGTGCTCGGAGGAATCTTGGAACGGAGCATGCCTACAGCCATGTACGTGACCACAGCCCGTACGCCCCACCCCGCGGGTCGTAGCCAGGTCCGGGCAGAATCGGCCACCAAGCCGCTCAGCCTGCGGCTCGCCACGCATACCGTGGCCCGCGAGACCCGTGCGTTCTCCCACCACGACCACGACTACTTTACCGACCTGTTCCGGGACTTCGGGCTCTGCCTCGACCAAGGCGCGTTCGATGCCGGGCGCACCTCCTTCACCGACCTGGTGGCCGAGCTCCTGCCGCGGCTGGGTGGGTACGAGCACGGCTTCGACCTCGCTCTGCTGGCGAGCGCCACATCGGACGCCGAGCCGGGCTGGCCGATGTGCTTCCTCACCCAGGCGGTGCGGGACCCGGGGCTCGTCCTCGGTATCGCGGACCAGGGTGTGCTCGGACCCTTCACCGCGCTGCGGCTCGCCACCGACAGGGCCGCGGCGGGCCAGGCCACGCGGGTCCTGTTGTTCGTGCTGGACCAGCACAGCGTGCTGCACGGCGAGCCGGTGCCGGAGCGGCTCCGCGCCCAGGAGAGCGCGGGCGCCGTAGTGGTGCTCGAGGCCAAGGGCGACCCGGGCAGGGTGTCGGCTCCGGTGGTGCGAGCGGTGGAGCCGGCGGAGGTGCCGCAACAGTGGGACGCCATGGTCGCCGCCGCGGAGTCGGTGCCCGGTGCGGCCGGCCCGCTCACCACGGTCGTCGGCCCTGAGCTGGCCGCCCGTACAGCCGGTCACCCGCAAGCCGTCGAACTGCTCGCCGCACCTCTGGGTCTACCGTGCAGCGGGATCTGGGCGTTGCTGGCCGAACGGCTGCCGACGTGGCGGCGTGCGGGCCGCCGCGTACTGCTGGCCGACCACGACCCGGACCTGGGCCGGCTGGCGGGCTGCGTGATCGACATCGAACCCGAGTCAGGAGAGGAGCCCGGCGTATGACGGGACAGGAGACAGCGCGCGTCGGCGCGGGCCGCTGGCGGCTGCTGCTTGACGTGGCACGGGAGGACGGCTGGCGGCGGGCGCTCGACGAGCTGCACGCCGACGCCGCCACCGACGCGCTAGTCGTCGGCCCCGCGGGCCACGCGCTGCTGCCCGTCACGGCCCACCGCAAGGCCGCCCGGGTACGCCTCGGCGGTGTGGTGCGGGACCGCGCGGCGGGGACGGAGACCGTACGGGACACGCGGGTGCCCCAGGTGGTCATGGTGCGGGTGGACGGCGTGGCACCGGACCGGGGCGTCGATGACGCCGGGCCGACAGGAGACGAGGAGTGGGCAGTCGGCCTGGCCGGACTGCGTCTCGGTCTCTCGTACGCGCTGCTGGACGCTGCGCTGGCCCACCTGGGCGGGCGTCAGTCCGGTGACACCGCCGTACTGCACCAGCAACTGGTCAAGGGCATGGTGGCCGACGTGGTGGTGGAACACCTGGAGATCCGGGCGGTGTTGGACGCCGCCGGGGCCGACGGGCTCGCCTGGCCCGCCGTCGCCGACGTGCACCGGCGGATCACCGGCGCCGACCGGCTGCTGCTGCGGCTCTTCGGCGCGAGCGGCTACGTGGAGGACGGGCCGGGGCGGACCGCCTACGTCTCGGAGCTGCTGGCTGACGCATACGTCGGCCCTGCTGACTGGGGGGTGCCGGCATGATCGAGCTGGACGAGCGACTCACGCGGCTGCAAGGCCAGGCCTGGGAGTGGGCCGCCGAGATGCGCCCGCACGCACTGGCGGTGGACGAGGATCCGGAGCGCGTCTCGGAGATCGTGGACCTGCCGGGGCTGAGCCGGGTGGCAGCCCTCCAGATCCCCCCGGAGTACAACCCCGACCCCCTGCTGGTCGGCGGCGAGAAGTACTACCTCATGAGCGCGCTGGAGCGGGTGGTCTTCTTCGAGGAGGGCGCGTGGGGCGACCTGGGCATCATGCTGGCCTCGCCGGGCGGCCCGATGTCGGGGATCGCGGTGGACGCGCTGGGCAGCGATGCGCAGAAGGAGTGGTTCTTCGGCCGTCTGCTGGAGCGCCCCACCTGGACGTTCTTTGCCCTGACCGAACCTGAACGCGGTTCCGACGCCACCAATATGACGACCCGTCTGGATCGCGCGGAAAACAGTGAGGCGCTGCTGCTGAACGGTGCCAAGAGGTACGTCGGCAACTCGGTGCGTGCCGAACTCGGGGTGGTGTTCGCACGCACCGGACCCGGCCCGCTGGGCCTTGGCGCGGTGTTGGTCGAGCGGAGCGCGCCGGGGTTCTCGGTGGAGCCGGTACCGACACTCGGTGTCCGGGGCGCCCAGCTCGGCGCGATCACCCTCGACGGAGTGAGGGTCGCGCCCGACGAGGTGCTCGGCTCCCATCTGCCGCCCACTCGGCGTGGCATGTGGGCCTGGCTGCGCACCTTCAACTTGCTTCGTCCCGCGGTGGCGACCATGGGGGTCGGTGTGGCCCGTGCGGCGTACGAGTACGTGGGTGAGCACCGCGGCGGGCTCCGGGCAGGTGAGCGGTGGCGGCTCGAGCGGATGGGCGAACGCATCGAGACGGTGCGTCAGCTCGTCCGTAAGGCGGCCATCGCGGTGGACCATAACCCGGCCGACGGGCACCTTGCCTCGGCCGCCAAGCGCAGTGCCGCCCGGTTGGCCGAGGAGGTCACGTTGGAAGCGCTGGACTTCTTCGGTCCGGGCGCACGGCTGGATCATCCGCCATTGGAGAAGCTGGCCCGCGACGCGCGCGCCGTTGAGTACATGGAAGGCACCAGCAATATCCAGAGGCTCGGAATTTTCGGCGGAGTGGTCCGGAACGGATTCGCGCCGGGCGGGGCGGTTTCCGGGGATGGGGGGACGTGACGTATGGACTCGGATGACCGACAGGAAGGTTCCCGGGAATTCGGCGCCTTTCTGCGCGCCGCGCGTGCCGCGGCGGGCTTCACTCAGGAGGAGCTTTCGGACCGCTCCGGAGTGAGTGTCAGAACCATCAGGAATCTTGAGAAGGGCTCTATCGGTAGGCCGCGAAAGCAGTCCTTGTGGTTGCTCACGAAGGTGCTCGGGGTTTCCGAGAAAAGCCTTGATGACGCCCTGGGGAAAATCCGGGGAGATGATTCCGGCCCGCGGTGGGAGGTTCCTGCCGGACACGCCCGGCTGATCGGCAGGGATGAGGTCGTCGAGCGACTCTGTCGACGGCTCGTAGAGTCCGGCCGGGTGGAGATCGCTGGTCCCGTACCGGCGCGGCCGGACGGCACGGCGCCGGACCCCGCGCGTGACGTGACGCGACTGGCCGTGCTCACGGGGCCGCCCGGCTCCGGACGTACCGCGGTGTTGGCGCAGGTTGCCCGCAGAGTGCGCGACGCCTTCCCCGACGGGCAGATCTATGTTGATCTGTCCGGTTCGCCCGAGTCGCGTGCGACGGCACACGACCTGGCTGCCCGTCTGTTGCGCTCGCTCGACGCCTCCGTCCGCGTGGCGGACCCGGCCGAGCGGCTGGCACGGCTGCGTGGGCTACTGGCGGAACGCAGCGTGCTCGTAGTGCTGGACGGCGCCGTCGCGGAGGAACACGTGCGCCCGTTGCTGGCCGGCTCGCCGCGCAGCGCGCTGCTGGTGGGGGCCGATCGTGAACTGCCCGCGCTGGGCCGCGGTCCCGCGCTGCGGCTGGATCCGCTCGATCCCGGGGCCTGCGCCGAGTTGCTCGCGGACCTGATCGGCCGGGACCGCGTCGCAGCTGAGCCTGGTGCGCTGGACCGGCTCGTGGAGGCCTGTGGGCGGCTGCCGCTGGCCCTGCACATCGCGGGACTTTGGCTGGCCGCCCGGCCGAGCCGGCGGCTGAGCGAGCTGGCGGACCGGCTGGCCGAACGGAACGGGCGGTTGGACCAGCTCGCGGTCGGTGACCTCTCTCTGCGCGCCAGCGTCGGTGCGTTCCTGCGTCGGCAGCCGCCACAGCGGTGGGCCTCGTTGGACGAACTCGGAGCGCTGCACGGTCCCTTCGTTCCGGCGGACCTGGCACGGCTGTTCGGGATACCGCTCGCTCAGGCCGTCGATCTTGCGGAGGAGTACGAGCACAGCCAGCTCGTCCGGGCCTCGGACGGAGGGCCGGAGGGTGCCTCGCTTTATCGCCTGGAGGAATCCGTCCGGATGTTCCTGGACGCTCCGCAGAATCCGTCGGTGAGCCCGGCGGTATCTGCAATTGCCGCTGATCTGCCGGTCCGATTGCCTGTACCTATGAGCCTCGTCCGGGGTTTCCTGGACGACGAAGTCGGCCGAGCTTCGATCGGCTGACCTGAGAAATCGGAAAGGGGGTACGTCATGGAGAAGATCACCGTGAAGGCCGCGGGCAAGGCTGCCGGTAAGGCCGCGGGCAAGGCTGCCGGTAAGGCTGCCGGTAAGGCCGCGGGCAAGGCTGCCGGTAAGGCCGCGGGCAAGGCCGCCTGAGTCTGAGCAGACGTGGCGTCGCCGAATTCATTCGAGCGGCGCCACGTACGCGGCGAATGTGTTATGGAAATCGGAAATGGCGAGACTGCGGGAATGAGGGGCAGGATGGACTTCGCGGGAAGGCTCAAACGGGACCTGGTCGGCCGGGCCGACGCCCGCTTCGTCTACCTGAACAACTTCGAGGTGGAGCGCAGTTGGTCCGTCGGCGAGCCCAAGCTGCCGGGCTCCGGCATCGCCTTCGCGAACGCCACCGTCAACCGCATGGAGGAGATGGGGGTACTGCTCGCCGAGGCCGCGGACGTCGTGGTCCTCAAGGCCCCCATGGACGAGGAGTACGACGCATACCTGCACGGGATCGGCGCCGCGGCGGGCCACGTGCTCACCGCCGACGACTGCGACCCGTCCCGGACGGTCACGGAGGACGCCCTGTCCTCCCCTGAGCTGTTGCAAGCGCTGCGCAATCTGGCCGACGGCAACACCTACCTGATGCCGCTGGGCATCTCCCGCGCCGAGGAGCGGCTGGCCCAGGAGACCGGCCTTCCGCTGGCGGGACCGAGTGCCGCGGTCTGTACGGCTGTCAACGGCAAGATCTACAGCCGCGGACTGGTGGAGTCGACCGGTCTGCGGGCGGTTCCCGGCGAGGTCTGCGTGACCGTGGGCGAACTGCCGGACGCACTGCACCGCCAGCTGGCCCGCGGCACCGGTGCGGTGGTGAAGGAGTCACTCGGTGTCTCGGGGCGCGGGATGATCAAAGTCGCGAACGACAAGGCCGCGGCCAGGCTGCTCCGGCTGATCGGGCGGCGCGGCGCCGACAGCCCGGCCAATCTAGTGGTCGAGTCCTGGGTGGCCGGCGCGGAGGACCTCAACTACCAGTTCGTGGTCGGCCGTTCCGGCGTAGTCCGGTTCGAGACCGTCAAGGCCGCAGTGTTGCGCAATGGTGTGCATCAGGGCCATCGCTTCCCGGCCGTGCTCTCCGAAGCGCACACCGCTGAACTGACCGAGGCCGCCCAGCTGATCGGCAAGCAGTTGTACGCCGACGGCTACACGGGCATGGTCGGCGTGGACGCGATGCTCAGCCCGTACGGGACGCTCTACCCCTGCCTGGAGATCAACGCCAGGTTCAACATGTCCACTTACCAGAGCCGCATCACCGAGCGGCTGCTGGCCCCCGGCATGCATGGCATCGCGGCGACGATCAACCTGCGACCGTCCCGGGCGCACACCTTCGGCGAGGTGGCGGACGCCCTCGGAGACCTGCTCTTCGACGGCACGGGACGCACGGGTGTGCTGGTCAACAACTTCGCCACGCTCAACGCGGCGGCAGCGGAGGGCTCCTTCCACGGCCGGCTCTACGCGGTCTGCCTGGACGAAGGGCCGGAGAACGCCCTCGCACTGCGGACCGAGGCCGAGCTTCGTCTACAGAAGATGGTGGAATCCGCATGACGATCCAGGGCATCGCCTACCCGGAGCTGGCCCGCCGCTTCGGAACGCCGCTCTACGTCTACGATGCCGACGTCCTGACCGGGACGCTGGCCGAACTGCGCGGTGTGCTGCACCCCGCGCTCGAGGTCTTCTTCTCGCTGAAGTCCAACCCCAACATCAGTGTCTTCAGCACCCTCCAGGCGGCCGGCGCACGGGCCGAGGTCTCGTCGTTGGTCGAGCTGCGCACCGTGCTGCGCGCCGGGGCACGCCCGGAGAACATCCTCTTCCTCGGGCCGGGCAAGAGCGACGACGAGCTGCGGGCCTGCCTGGACGCCGAAATCTACGCCGTCGTCGCGGAGTCCTTCGACGAGATCGACCGGATCGACCGGTTCGCGGCCGAACGCGGCACCCGCCAGCGGGTGTTGCTGCGGGTCAATCCGTCTGTCGCGATCAGCGGTTCGCGCCTGACCATGGGCGGCAAGCCGCGCCAGTTCGGCATCGACGAGGACCAGGTGCTCGCCGCGGGTGATCTGACGGGCCGCTGGCGCCATGCCGACGTGGCCGGTGTGCAGGTCTACCTGGGCACGCGCATCCTCGATGCCGAAGTGGTCGGCAAAAACACGCGCTACATCCTGGATCTGGCGCGCCGGGTGGCGGCCGCCACGGGCATCCGGCTCGATGCCGTGGACATTGGGGGCGGGCTGGGTGTCGCGTACTTCGACGGCGAGCAGGACCTCGTCGCCGAAGCGGTGGCGAAGGAAGTCAACCCGCTGCTCGACGAGTTCCTCGCGGAGCACCCCGGGACACGCATGATCATGGAGTCGGGGCGGTATCTGACCGGCCCGGCCGGCATCTACGTCGTAGCGGTCCGGTACACGAAGGAGTCCATGGGTGAATCGTTCGCAGTCGCGGACGGCGGCACGCATCACCACATGGCGGCTGTCGGCATCGGTTCCTTCGTCAAGCGCAATTTCCCGGTCGAGGTGCTCGGCAACCTGACGGAGGGCACCGAGGTGACCGCCGGTGCGGGTCAGCCCGGTCGGTGGACCGTCACCGGCCCGCTCTGCACCCCGAACGACACCCTGCTCAAACGTGTGCCACTGCCGCCGCTGAAACCCGGCGACCTCCTCGGGGTCATGAGGTCGGGTGCCTACGGGCCCTCGGCGTCACCCGGCCTCTTCCTCAGCCACGGCTTTCCGGCCGAGGTCCTGGTCCGCGACGGAGAGGCGCACCTGGTGCGCAGCCGGGACGAATTGGAGGACCTGATCGGTAAACAGCACTTGATCGAACCGGCCGACTTGGTCGACACCACGCGAAATGGGGCCTCATGAACCGCACGCAGATTATCGAGCACATCCAGGTGGCGCTCTCCGAGGTGCTGAACAAGGAGGTGACAGAACTCAGCGAGGACACTCGCCTGTTCGAGGACCTGGCGCTGGACTCCACGAGCGTCATCGAACTGCTCATGGCCCTGGAAGACACAGTGGGTCTGGAGATCGACCCGGACGAACTGGACCCCGAGGTCTTCAAGACGGTCCGCAGCCTCGCCGACTACGTGGACGCCGGTCGGCTCGACCCCACGGCTTCCTAGCTTTCCCACCGGACATTTTCGGATGATGGTGACATGACCACTACCAGCGTCGAGCACGACGCCTCCCACACGCGCATCGCGCGGATCTCGCTGCCGATGGCGCTCTCGAACGCCATCGGCACAGCGTCACAGCTCGTCGTCACCGGGCTGATCGGCCGGCTGGGCGAGGACGAGCTGTACATTCGCTCGGTGTACACGCCGATCGCCTTTCTGGTGCTGGCGCTGACCACCGGGCTGGCGGTGACTCTGCAAGTCGTGGTGGCGCAGGCGTTCGGGCGTGGCGACAAGGACCAGGTGCCGCGCTATATGGGGAGCGTCGCACGCAGTGGCATCGTGCTGTTCCTCGCGCTGGGCGCGTTACTAATCGTGCTCAGCGGGGTGCTGGCTGATGCCGTGCAGGTGGTGCCCGGACAACGCGGCGAGTTCCGGCTCTTCCTGGCCGCGATGGTGGGTGCCTCGGTGCTCGGCATGCTGGGCGAGATCTGTTCCGCCGCGCTGCGCGGCCTCGGCCGCGGTGGCGTGGCGGCGATCACTACCGGGCTCTATGTGGGGCTCAACATCGCCGCGGTCGCTGTCGGTGGCCTCGTGCTCGACGGCGGCCTGATGGCGGTGCCGCTGGCCGCCGCGCTGGCCGGTGCCGTCGAGGTCGTGATCTGTCTCGCCGTGCTGGTACGGGCCGGGCTGGTGCGGCTCCCCGCACTGACTGGCTGGCGCCCGGAGACCCCCGTCATGCTGCGGCAGATCGGCGCGCCGGTGGCGGCGTCGTTCCTGGTGCTGGTCGTGGTCAACTTCGTGCTCCTGCGGATCGTCGCGCCGGCCGGCCAGCTGGCGGTGGCCGGCTTCAGTGTCGGATACATGGTGCAGACGGCGATCGTGGTGCCCGCGGTCGGCTTCGCCTCCGGGGTGGCGGTGCTGATGAACCAGGCGCTCGCCGCTGGGCGGTCGGAGACGGTGCGCCTGATTTTCCGGCGTGGCATGGTGCTCGGCCTCATCGGCTACGCGGTGCTCACCGTCTTGGTGCTGTCCCTCGCGGATCCGCTGACCAACCTGCTGGCAGGCAGCCCGGACGTGGCCGAACAGGCCCGACGTTTCGTGGACATCGTGGGCGTCACCTTCGGCTGCACGGGCATGATGCTCATTGTCCTGACCGTCATGGAGCAGGTGGGACACGCACGACTCGCCATGATTTTCAACGCCGGATACTTCGCGCTCATCGTGACGGTCGGCTGGGCGCTGGTCGGCACGACCGACGACGTGAGTCGCCTGTACTGGACGATGGCGACCGGCGCGCTGCTCAGCCTGCTGGTCGGTGTCCCCTACGCCAGCCGGTTTGCGCTGCGCCCGAAGAGTCTCCACCCCGAGCACGCGGAGCCCGAACCCACTCCGGAGGCCGACGTATGACGGCCGCGGCGGACGGCGCGCTTGCCGTCACGGAGGACGCGCACGTACCGGACCGCTGGTCCGCTCATCCCTACACAGAGGCCGACCTGCCCACTGTCCTCGCGTTCTTCACGGAGCCCGATTTCTACTTCCGCACTGTCCATCCGGGGCTGGCGGCCGAGGCGGAGATCGTCGCGCTGCTGGACGAGGACACCCGTGTGCTCTGCGCGGACGGCGAGCCCGTGGGGCTGTACGCCATGGCACCGACCGATGGTGTCAGCGCACACTACGAACTGGACTTCCGGCTGCGGCACTGCGCGCCGGACACTTGGTGGACAGCCGCCTACCGCGAGATCGAGGCCGGCCTTCGGGAGCGGACCGAAGCGGTGCGGCTGACGGTCACCGCAGGGGAATTCGACTCGCGGCTGCTCGGCATTCTGCGCGGTCTGCCGCTGACCGAGGAGGGCGTACTCGAACACGTCGTCCTGCACCGCGGCAGTTACCGCGGCTACCACCACTTCGTACAGCTCTGGGGAGTGGCGTGAGCAGTCTCTACGGATACCGGGAGTCCGACCGCGTGCTACTGACGGGGAACTGGCCGCCCGGCGAGCTGTTGGCCGCGCCGTTGACCGGTCGACCCGCGCTGGCCGAGCCAGTGAGAGTCCAGCCGCCCAGGTCCTGCTCGGACGAGCGGCTGTACCTGACGTCGGCGGGCGGTTTCGTCCGCTTCGTTGAGGTCGACTGGGTGGTCCGCCGCGCCCGGCTGGAGATCGGCCTCCAAGAGGAGGCCCGTGCCGTCGTGGCGGATGTCTTGGCCGAGGCGGTGGCGGTGGCTGCCGACGCGCTGGGGCTGCGCCGGTTGTATGGCTGGCTCACGCCGACGGTGCCGGGCCAGGCCGCAGTGGTGGCGGCGGCGGAGGCGGTCGGCTTCCGGCGGGAGGCGACCGTGCCACAGGCGCTGTGGCACGCCGGGGAAGCCGTGGACCGTGACCTCTGGGGGATCGTGCACGATGACTGAGCTGAATGTGCTCACCGCCGAGGCTGCAGCGACTGCCCTCGGCCGCTGCGGCCAGGCCGCCCGCGGTTTCCTGGGGCTGGATCCGGTGACACAGAACGATGCGCTGCTCGTCCTCAGGCTGCGGGCCGAGGAAGCACTGGTGTTCCGCTACGGCGGCGGCAACGCCCCAGTGGCGAGCGTGCTGGGCGCGGTGTGGAACCCGCACAACCCCCGGCAGGCGGTGGTGTCGAGTACCACCGAAGACCCCGAGGCACTGACCGCACTGCTGGACTTCCTCCGTACGCACCGCCGATGCGTGGGCGCGGTTGGCGTGTGCGCGTCGGCCGATCCGGCGCACGCCGGGTTCGCCGCGACCGGATTCCGGCCGGTCGGGGTGTTGCGCGCGCACTTCTTCCGCTCCGGTGCGTACCTCGACGCGACCGTCCACCATCGCTCTCTGGAACCGGCATGGCGCTGACCATCAGGCACTTCACTGAGGCGGACATCCCGGTCCGCGGCGAGCTGCTGCGAGACCCGGAATTCCAGGCGAACCTCACGGACTTCGCCATGGCGACGGCCGACGATGCGCTCGCGGAGTGGCACCGCAGGACCATTCACGAGGAGCACGACACCAAACGGATCTTCACTGTCTGCCGTGGGGATGAGGTGATCGGCTTCTGGTGGATGACCTCGATCGACTGGCCCAGCCGCCGCTGCGAACTCTCCTTCGCCCTGCTGCCGCGGTTCCGTGGTGCGTTCGGCACGCTGCTCGTTCAAGCCGCGCAACGCTACCTGCACTTGGAGCTGAACATGGAGGTGATCGTCGACCAGGTGCTCGAGCACAACGTGATGCTGCACTCCAGCAGCCGGCTGGACGAACTGCACCGGCTGCGCCGCCGGTTCGACCAGTACACCGCGGGCCGCTGGTGCACCGCCTGCTACTGGACCCGTACCGCGGCGGACTTCGAAGCGGATCGGACAGAGATCGACCGCCGCCGTAGCGAGCGTGCGGCGCGCATCCGCTCGGCCCTGCAGGACAGTCGCCAGGGCCATGGAGACGAGCAGAGGACCGGTCAGGGAGATGTGCAGGGGGACGCAGGGGCATGAGGGTGGGCGTCGATCTGCTGTCGGTGCGGCGCTTCGCGAAGGTCGCCACACACCCGAAGTACCGCGCGGTGTTGTTCACCCGCGCCGAACTCGCCCAGGCCGAAGGGCTGGGCGAGGAGCGGTGCGTCGAGCGACTGGCCGGGCGGTTCTGCGTCAAAGAGGCGACCTGCAAAGTGCTCGGTCGTGGCTTCGGCCAGGGGCTGCGCTGGCGTGACATCGAGGTGCTGAACGACGATTGGGGTGCGCCCCGGGTGACGCTCTCGGGCGGCGCCCGAGAGCTGGCCGAGGCGGCCGGGCTGGGCGAGGTGGCGGTCACCCTTACACACCAGGCGGATTTGGCCGTTGCCGTCGCTATCGCTGGGCCGTCGGCCGGATGATTCCCGGGGTGGGTGCGACGCCCGGGTATCTGCGCCAGCCGACGATTTGCGGCGATGAGCTGGTCTTCGTCTGCGAAGACGACCTGTGGTGGGCCCCGGCCGAGGGCGGGCAGGCGGTCCGGCTGACCGCCTCCGTCGGCCCGATGCAGGGCCCGCGGTTCGCCCCGGACGGCCGGTCGGTGGCCTTCACCGGTACCGATGACGGGCCTCAGGAGGTGTATCTCCTGGAGCTGGCCGGTGGCCCGCCGCGCCGACTGACCCACCAGGCGGCCCAGCGCTGCAGCGTGGTCGGCTGGCACCCGGACACCGGTGAGGTCCTCTATGCCTCGGACGCCCACCAGCTGCCCGATTTCGGGCCCCGACTGTTCGCGGTCGACCCGGCGGGCGGCGAGCCCCGCCTGCTGCCGTATGGCTCTGCCACCGTGCTCGCGCACGGTCCCGGCGGTGCGCTGGTACTGGGGCGGAACACGGGCGACCCGGCGCGCTGGAAGCGCTACCGGGGCGGCGCGGCAGGGGAGCTGTGGACCACCGATGACGGGGGTGCCGCCGGCGTCGTGCGCGACCGTGCGGTTGACCGCCCTGCCGCGTCACAGGGCCGCAGGTTTCGGCCGCTGGTGGAGCTGCCGGGAAATCTCGCCGCACCCTGCTGGGCCGCGGGGCGTGTGTGGTTCCTGTCGGACCATGAGGGCGTGGGAAACGTCTACTCCTGCGCGGCGGACGGCACAGATCTCACCCGGCACACCCACCACCGGGACTTCTACGCCCGGGCGTTGCACTCCGACGGCACACGGCTGGTCCATCAGGTCGGAGCGGAGCTGATGCTGCTGGACCCGGCGGGAGGCGGGCCGCGTCGAATCGATCTGGTGACACACCGCACCGGAGCACGGCGCCGCCGGACGGTCGTGTCCGCGGCACAGCATCTAGAGCACGCCCACCCCAGCCCGGATGGCGCCCGAACCGCGCTGGTGGTGCGGGGGCAAGTGTGCACGCTGGGCCACTGGGAGGGCCCGGCGCGCATGCACGGCGTGCGGGACGGCGCCCGATACCGTCTGCCCGCCTGGCTGCCGGACGGCCACAGGTTGGCTGTCGTGCTGGCCGACGAGTGCCCCGACGAACGCTTGGTCCTGCTCGACACGGCGGTTCACGGTCCGCCCTCGGAGCTCGAACTTCCGGACTTGGGGCGCGCGTTGGAGTTGGAGGCGTCGCCTACCGCCGATACGATCGCGGTCGCGAACCACCGGCACGAGCTGTACGCGGTGGACCTGCCCGCCGACGGTCCGCCGACGGTCCGGCAGCTGGACCACAGCCCGTACGCGCCGATCACCGGCCTTGCCTGGTCCCCCGACGGTCGCTGGCTGGCGTACACGCTGCCGACCGGTCCGCAGACCTCGGCTGTCAAGCTCGCAGATCTGGCGACAGGGGAGTGCCACCAGATCACCGAGCCGGTGCTGCGCGACCACTCGCCCTGCTTCGATCCGGAGGGACGGTTCCTGTACTTCCTCGGGCAGCGCAGACTGTCGCCCGTGCAGGATCCGGTCACTCGAGGCTTCGGCTTCCCGCACGCCTCTCACCCGTACCTGCTCACCCTCCACGCCGATCAGCCCTCGCCGTTCGTGGTCCGGCCCAGCGCTCCGGGTGAGGAGCCGGAGCCGCCGCTGCGCACAGCGCACGAGGAGGACTCCGGCATCGACCTCGCGGGCATCTCGGGTCGGGTCGTGGCGTTTCCGGTGCCGTCGGGCGAGTACCTGGCGGTGCTAGGCACACCGTCAGGGGCACTGTTGCTGACTGCCTCGGAACAGGACTCGGAGGGCGCCGAGCTGGTCTTCTTCGACCTCACCGCGCTGGAGCTCCGCCCGGTCGCAGACGCGGTGTCCGAACCTCGACTCAACGCCGCGGGGGACACCCTGCTGTACCGCTCCGGCGACCGGCTGCGTGCACTGCCGGCCGAATGCGCGGCTCGCGACCGGGAGCTCGACGAAGAGGACGCTCCAGGCCCCGGGGCGGGCTGGGTCGATCTGGGGCGGGTCCGCCCCTCGGTGCTGCCCGAGGCGGAGTGGCGTCAGTTGTTCCGCGAGGTGTGGCGGCTCCAGAGGGACCACTTCTGGGAGCCCGCGACGGGCGGGGTGGACTGGGCCGCCGTTTACCGGCGCTATCTGCCGCTACTCGACCGGGTGGGCAGCCGCGCGGAACTCTCCGACCTCCTCTGGGAGATGCAGGCCGAGCTGGGGACCTCGCACGCTTATGAGTTCAGCGGCACAGCCGGCCTCGACCGGCGACCGGGTCAGGGGTTCCTCGGCGTGGACTGGGTACCGGGCCACGGCTCCGCCCGGATCGCGCACGTGCTCACCGGCGACCCGGGTCACCACGCCACGGCTGTCCCAGTGCGCCGGCTCGGGGTGGACATCCGCCCCGGCGACGTGGTCACCGCCGTCGACGGCCGCCCGGTGGGCCCGCCGGGCGTCGGCCCTCTGCTGGCCGGGCGTGCAGGGCAGGAGATCGAGCTGACGCTCCGCCGGGACGGCGCCGAACGCCGGGTACGCGTGCGGGCAGGTGCCGACGAGCGCCCGGCCCGCTACCTGGACTGGGTGCGGGACCGACGCGACGAAGTACGTGAGCGGACAGGCGGGCGGGTCGGCTACGTGCACATCCCCGATCTGTACGCCGACGGGTATGCCGCGTTCGTCCGTGGCTTCCTCGCCGAGCACGACCGGGCGGCGCTCATCGTCGACGCGCGGTTCAACCCGGGAGGGTTCACCTCACCGTTGGTGCTGGACCGACTGGCCCGGCGGCGGGAGGGATACGAGCACAGTCGGTGGGAAGGGGCTCTGCCCTGCCCTGTGCAGTCACCGCGCGGCCCGTTGATAGCTCTTGTCAATGAACACACCGGCTCCGACGGCGAGGTCTTCGCACACCTCTTCCGCGCACGCGGCCTCGGCCCAATTGTCGGACGACGCACGTGGGGTGGCGTGATCGCCACCCACCCCCGCCATCCGCTGGTCGACGGCACGCTCACCACCCAGCCCGAGTACGCCTACACCTTCACCGACGTGGGGCAGAGTCTGGAGAACCATGGGATCGAGCCGGACATCTCGGTGGACGATGCGCCGTACGGGCGGACGCACGGCATTCCTTCCGGGCACGGGGCGGGTGACGACGTGCAGTTGGCGCGGGCGATCCGGGTGGCGCTGGAGGCTCTGGAGGACGGCAGCCGCTGAGCTGCTGTTCCGTCTGTCACGTTTAAAGGCGCCGCAGACGGGACCGCAGTCCACCGTCAGCCGATCTCCAGCACCGTTTTGAATGCCCGCCGCTGGTCAAAGGCCTCATACGCCTCCGGTGCGGCGGCCAGCGGAACCCGGTCGGAGACCACCTGGCACGGGTCGATCGACCCGTCGCGGACGAGGCCGAGTACCTCGTCCCGCAGCGTGATTGGGTCGCCCACGGTGAAACGCAGCGTCCACTCCCGGGCGAACGCCAGGCCGGTCGGGAAGGGCATGGCGGTCGAGTGGTGCGAACCGGCCACCGCGATCGTCGCCCCCGCGCCGGCCGTCTCCAGGGCGAAGCGGAGCGCGGCATCGGTGCCGACCGCCTCCACCACCCGCTGGGCGCCGCCTGGACCGACCGCCAGGGCCGCGGACGGCTCGGCCGGGTCCACCGCGCGGAAACCGAGCGTTTCCGCGCGTGCCCGACGGGAGCCATCCGTGTCCGCGACGACCGTCTCTACTGCTCCCGCCAGCCGGGCGCAGAGTGCGGCCAGCAGGCCCACCGGCCCCGCACCGACGACCGCGGCGCGGTCACCCGCTTGGACGCCCGCGTTCCGCACCGCCGCGTAGGCGGTCGTCAACACGTCTCCGACGAACAGGCCCTGCTCGTCGGAAACGTCCGCCGGGGTGGCGCCGAGCACCACGTCGGCGAACGGGACCCGCACGAACTCGGCTTGCCCGCCGTCCACCGGCTTGCCCACCACGTCGGCGTATCCGAACAGGCTCACCTCGGCGCACTGGTAATGCATACCACGTGCGCACTGCGCGCAGCGCCCGCAGGCCACTACATCGGAGGCGAACACCCGGTCGCCAGGCCGGAACCGTGCCTCGGGCCCTGCGCTGTGCACCACCCCGGCGAACTCGTGTCCGAGCACGGTGCCCGACGCGAAGTCAGGGAGCTCGCCCCGGTACGGGTGCAGGTCCGTGCCGCACACGGCGGCCCGGGTGACCCGGACGATCGCGTCCCGCGGCCCTTGAAGCACGGGTAGCGGCAGCTCCTCTACCGCGACCCGGCCGGGCCCGCGGTAGACCACGCCCTTCATTCCGCCCCCGGCGCCGGCCGTTCCGGATTCCATACCGTCCATTCCTTTCCGGCCAGTTCGCTGACCACGCGGGTGTTCCGGCTGCCCGGACCGGGCAGCACCACCTCGGCCTTCACGGGGTCGGGCGCGTGGTTGACCAGCAGCACACCGCTGCCGTCGCCCACCCCGGTGACCACCTCGACGTCGGGCGCGTCGCACGTCACCTGCGGCCCGGTGCCCGCCAGCCGGGCGAGCCGCCGGTAGAACTCCTCCCACGGTTGCTCAGCGAGCCGCCCTGGCCGGTCCAACATGGCCTCCAGCGGCGCGTTGGTGAACAGCACGCTCCCTCGTCCGGTCCGACGCGATGTCAGCGCAGGGCTGCCGTCCGGGTAGCGTGCGAGCACCGTGCAGTCGGGCGTGACCAGCAGGGTGGTCGGGCGGGCCGCGACGGTGGACCAGTCGAGCGGCCATGTGCCCTCACCCCACTCCAGCCTCTCCTTTCCGGCGGGTGGGCAGACGTCCTCGAGCTCGACGCCGGTCAGTTCGGTGCCGGGGAAGCCGTGCAGGTGGTCGCCCATCGACAGATAGACGGTGGCGCCCTTTTCCGCGGCCTGCCGAAGCCGGTCCAGGTCCGTCATCGTGAGGTGGGTCACCGACGGGCAGAGCAGCAAAGTTCGGCCCGTCACCTCGCGGGCCGTCACATCGAAAGCCAGATGGGTTCGTTTCAGCAAGGTGTAGGCGTGGAACGCGGCTACCGCGCTGCCGCCGCCGTCGAGGTAGCTGCTGCCCCCACCGCGCATCCGCTCGGGCAGGTAGAGCGCGATCTCCTGGGGTGGGCGTCCTGGAGCGGGCGCAGGCGGGTCCGCAACCACCCGGCGCAGCGCCGCCATGGTGGCGCGTGGTGTGTAGTCCAGCCGGTGCAGCCCGGTCAGCCGCTCCAACGGGCGTTCCTGGTAAGGCTCGTCCGTCGAGGCGATGTCCCGCCAGCACCACACCAGCGCGCCGGCCGCACCGTTGCCGACTGCCGAGGCGAGCGCGGCGCCCAGGTATCTGGCGCTAGTGCGCTCCGCTACGCCGTAGCTGCCGATCTCGTCCACCAGCGGCACGCCGTACGCCGCGGATGCCCGGACCAGGAACGGCACCAGGGAGGTGGCCCGGTAGGACAGCGTGGACTCGATCGCGCCGGGTGCCCAGGAGGGGAAGCCGTGGGTGCCGATCAGGTCCAGACTCGCGCTGTTGTCACTGCCGTAGGGCACACCGTCGAACACGCCGGACGGGTCGTTCGCCTGGAGGACCAGCACCCCCGGATCCTCCGCGCGCAGCACCCCGGCGATGCGCTCCTGCCAGTCGGCCACGTCGGCGCGGTCGAGAGCTTGCGCTGCCGCCGGGTCGATGTGCCACAGCTCGTCACCCAGGTCGTACGCCAGCAGACCGTCCTGGCCGCGCAGCGCGCGGGCCACCTCCCGGGCCAGCAGCTGCTCCGCGTCCAACAGTCCCGGGTCCCGCCATATGTTTCGCCCGGCCCGCCACGGCACGTCCAGCAGTTGGCCGTTCATCCAGACAGTGAAGAGCGAGACCACACAGGTGAGCCGGGCGTCATGCGCCGTCGCTACCGCCGTGCGCAGCCGGTCCAGGGTCACCTTGTCCACCGAGGCCGGGTCGGGCTGTGCATCCCGCCAGAACAGGAACAGCCGCACGGTTGTCAGCCCCGCCTCGGCCATCTGCTCGAAGTCGGTCCGGAGCGCGTCCCGGTCCCAGTCGGACCAGATCCGGCAACCCGCCTCCGCAGGGTGGTAGTTGACGCCGAGCGCAAGGAAGGGGCGGCCGTCCCGGTTGAGTCGGCCGTCGTGCACCGCGAACATCGCTCAGCCCTCCGTGTCCGTCCGGGCCGGCGTCGCCACGGGCCGCGCCCGGTCCAGTGCCGCAGCCAGTGCGGCCACCACATGGTCCACGTCCGACTCGGTCAGTCGGGCGTGCAGCGGCAGCGAGAGCAGCCGGTCGGCCATCGCCTCACTGACCGGCAGCGGGCCCGCCGGGTAGTGGTCGCGGTAGTACGAGAACAGATGAGTGGGCCGGTAATGCACCGAGGTCTGCACCCCCGCCGCCGACAGCGCGGCGCGGACCTCCTCGCGCGGGACGCCAGGGGGCAGCAGGACGACCAGCAGGTGGTATGCGGAGTCTTCCTCGTGTCTCGCGAACGGAAGGGTCAGCCCTGGCACTTCGGTCAGCAGCCGGTGGTAGCGATGGGTCAGCGCAGCGCGTGTCGCACGGTCGGCAGGGAGCCGCGACAGCTGTACGCGGCCGATCGCCGAGGAGATCTCCGTGGGCCGGTAGTTGAGCCCGAGGCCCGGCACGTCGTAGTCCGCGCCGCCCGTCTGTACCCGGTCCCAGGTCGTGCGGGTGAGGCAATGCGAGCGCAGCGAACGTACGCGGCCGAGCAGCTCCGGGTCGCGGGCGACGACCATGCCGCCCTCCCCAGTGGTGAGGTTCTTGGTGGCGAAGAAGCTGAAGCAGCCGAAGTCTCCGAAGGTGCCCAGCGCTTGGTTACCGTGTCGCACCACGGGCGCGTGCGCGGCGTCCTCGATGACGGTGACACCGTGTCGAGCGGCCAGCCCGACGATCTCCCGTACGCGGGCCGGGTAGCCGGCGTTGTGCATGACCACCACAGCCCGCGTCCGTGGGCCGATCAGCCGCTCGACCTCCGAGGGTGAGACGGTGGGCTCGGTCTCGGAAAGCACATCGGCGAAGACCGGCACTCCGCCGTGCAGGGCGACCACCGCCGCCGATGCCACGAAGCTGAGCGACGGAACGATCACCTCGTCGCCGGGGCGCAGGCCCAGGGCCAGTACCGCGAGGTGCAGCGCGGCGGTGCCGCTGCTCACGGCAACCGCGGCGGATGCGCCCAGCGCCGCTGCGAACTCCTCCTCGAACGCCGAGGTCTCCGGGCCGGGCGACAGCCAGCCCGAGCGCAGCACCTTCTCGACGGCAGCGATCTCCTCGTCACCGATGGTGTTGTCGGCCAGGTTCACAGGCCGGGACGGCAGGGGGGCGGGGGATGTCATGGGGCCTCACTGGGTTGTTCGGTACCGAGGGCGTCGGCCGTCGTACCGGAGGGCGCCGCTGTGTGTGGGCGGGGGGAGGGGGCACGAGACGCCACTACGACCGCGGGCTCCGACACAACCATTCTGCAACCGCGTTCCACTGCGGCGGCCGCCTGATCCCAGCTCAACTCGGCGTCGACCCGGGCTTGCCCGGCGGCGCCGAGGGCAGCACGCAGCGCGTCGTCCTGGAGCAGTTTCAGCAAGGCCGACGCGACGCTGAGCGGGGTGTGGTCGACCAGCAGACCGTCCACGCCCTCACGGACCACCTCAAGGCATCCGGTGAACCTTCCGGACACCACCGGTCGGCCGCAGCTCCACGCCTCCACGAAGACGAGCGGGAAGACGTCTGCGCTGGTCGGCAGGCACAGCACGGCGCAGCCGGCCAGCGCGTCGTGCTTCTCGGCGTCTGACAGCAGCCCGAGCCGCCGGATCCGCGCGTCCGCACGGCGGTTGAAGGCGGCGTCGACGTCTTCGCCTTCGTCCGGGCCGGCGAAGGCGAAGACCGCCTCCGGTACCCGCTCCCAGACCGACGGTGCGGCATCGAGCAACAGCTCGTACCCCTTGGCCGGTACATGTCGGCCGACGAACAGCACCAGTGGTCCGCCGATGTCGTGCCGTGCGCGGAAGGCGTCTCCGTCGCCGGGCCCGGCCAGATCGGGGGCCTGCGGGATGTGGCCGATCCGGTCGGTGGGAATGCCGATGGAGCACAGCGTGGTGGCTTCGGTCTCGGTGAGGACGAACAGGGCCGTCGCCTCCGCGCTGACGCGGCGGCCCAGCGCGGGGTCCGGCCAGGTCTCCGGTGCGGAGGCCGGGGTGAGCACCAGCGTCGCGCCGCTGCGCGCCGCCAGCTCCCGCCCCAGTTCGGCATGGGCGGGCGACGCGAGGTCGTACACGTGCACGTAGTCGGGGTGGGACCACGCTGTACCGGACAGTTGGGCGACGGAGGTGAACACCGGCCAGTCGGCGTCGGCCAGATCCTCCGGGCAGCGGCTGTCGGTGAGCAGCGCAACGCGGTGACCGCGCGCCGCGAGCGCCGCCGTCGTGCGCCACGCCATCAGCGAGGCTCCTGTGACGCGGCTGTCCGGGTAACCACCGAAGACGGCCAGCACGGTGCTCATCGAACGGCCGGACGGTCGGGCCGGTTCGCGCCGTACCAGTCGAGCATCGCGCGCAGGCCGGTGTCGAGCGGCGTGTACTCCAACGAGGGCAGCACGGACCGCAAGGTCGTCAGGTCGGGCAGCCGACGCTCGGGGGAGCCGGGCGGCGCCGCCTGCGCGGCCAGCGCGGGAGCCACTCCAGCCAGCCGGAACAGCCGTCGGGCGAGATTCTCTATCCGGATCTCCTCGGTGTCGTTGCCGATGTTGGCGAGCACCGGCGCGTCCGTCGGCAGCGCCATCAGCCCGACCGAGGCCCGCACCGCGTCGTCCACGTAGCAGAACGCTCGGGACTGCTCGGCCCCGTACAGCGGGAAGGGATCCACTCCGTCGGCGATGCGGCCGATCAATTGCGGAATGACGTGCGAGTGGCCCATCCGCGGCCCGTACACGTTGTAGTAGCGCGCGATGCGCACCTTGTAGCTGTCCTGACGCAGCCAGAGCATCGACTCCGAAGCCACTTTGCTCAGTGCGTACGACGAGCGGGGGCGGCGCGGCTCGACCAGTGCGAACGGCGCGTTCTCCGGTGTCGGGAACGGCGCGACGCCGAGCTGCGCGGCGCCGTCGCCCACCTCGCTGGTGGAGCTGAGGAAGACCGCGCCGGGCGGGTTGCGGTCGCACCAGTCCAGCAGGTTGACGGTGGTGAGCAGGTTGGTGCGCAGCACATGCGCCGGCGCCGACTGGGTGCGCTGAACCCCGACGACTGCCGCCAAGTGGTACACCGCGTCGAACGACCCGTCCAGCAGCCCGTCCGGGACCGGTCGGGTCAGGTCGTGCCGCACCAGGCGGAAGTCCTTGGCCAGTGCGGCGAATTCGGGGTCCTCCTTACCGCGGGAGAAGTCGTCCAGCGCGGTGATCTCGCAGCCCTGATCGAGCAGCCTGCGAATGAGGTGCAGGCCGATGAAGCCGGCGCCTCCGGTGATGAGTACGCGGTCAGCCACGGCCCAGCCTCAGATAGGTCAGTTCGTTCCGCGCGGACGGCGCGGCGAGTTCCGGTTCGGTGATGCCCCACATGTCGAAGACGACGGGCTGCTTCGCCGCATAGGTCAGCAGCCGGTCCGCGGTCAGCTCCTGGTAGCCGGGGTGGTCGACGAGGACGATCACGGCGTCGGCGTCGGCCAGGCCGTCGTCCAGCCCGGTCGGTACGAAGCCGAGTGAGGATATGCGCTCAGGGGTGACGACGAAGTCGTGCGCCACCAGCGAGCGGACCCGGCTGCCGAGGGAGGCGGCGACGTCCACGGCGGCCGAGCCGCGTACGTCGTCCGTCTCAGGACGGCCCTTGTAGGCAACGCCGCAGACCAGTACCTTCGCGTCCGCCAGCGGGGTACCGCGCTCCTCCAGCGCGGCGACGACCCGGGCGACAGCGCGGTGCGGCACGCTCTCGTTGACCTGGCGGGCAGCAGCGACCATCGGCGCGGGCCAGCCGGCCGACCGCCCCGCGTCCAGCAGCAGGTACGGGTCCTTGACCAGGCAACTGCCGCCGACGAAGCCGGGGCGGGAGAGGTCGGGGCGCGGGTAGCGGAGGTTCGCGGCGGCGATCACTTCGTTGGCATCGAGCCCCACGCCCTCCGCTAGTGCCGCGATCTCGTTGCCGAAGCCGTAGATCAAGTCGGTGTGCGCGTTGCATATCAGCTTGACCAGTTCTGAGGCCTCGATCGAGGACACCGTCACCTGGTCCGGACAGACCGCGGAGAGCAGCTCGGCGGCGCGCTGTACTGAGCGCTCGTCGATGCCACCGATGATCTGCGGCAGTGAACGGATCTCGTGCAGCGCGACGCCTTGGATGGTGCGCTCCGGGCAGGAGGCCAGCAGCGGCTGCGCGACGCTGCGGGCCAGCAACGGCAGAACGGTCTGTCGGCAGGTGCCGACCGAGACCGTGCTGCGTACGACCACGAGGGTGTCCGGTGACAGGTGTTCCGCGACGTGCGCGGCGGCCGACTCCAGATGGCGCAGGTCGGGGCGGTGGGTTTTGGGGTCGACGGCGGTACCGACACAGAGGATGACGGCCTGGAGCGGCTCGTCGGGCAGCTGGTCGGCCACGCTGAACAGGTCGGCGGGCGTCGTCGCGAGCGCTTCTGTCACCCCCGGCTCGTGGAACAGCGGCGTGCCGCCCACGATCGCCTGCCGCACGTCCGGGCTGGTGTCGACGCCGATCACACGATGCCCCTCGCCGGCCAGTGAAAGGGCGAGCGGCAGGCCGATGTAGCCGAGTCCGATGACAGCGAGCGGGCGGGGAGACGGTACGGCGGCCGTCAGGTCATTCATCAGAGTGTTGCCTCGTCAGTCTGGTGACCGGGGGACCGGTCGGTGGCGGGAGATGAGGAGAGTGCGGCGAGCAGCGCGGTGCGGTCGATCTTTCCCATGGAAGTACGGGGGAGAGCGGGCAGCACGTGCACGTGGTGCGGCGTTTCGTAGCCGGCGAGCCGGTCGCGGCAGAACGCGACGACGTCACCGGACTGCGGTCCTGCCCGGCCCGGAGCCGGTACCACCACGGCGTGCACAGCCTGCTCGTGCAGGGTGTCGAGGCCCAGCACGTGGGCGTCGGCCACGCCGGGGAACTCCCGGACGATCCGTTCGACCCGGCGCGGGTTGACCTTGCGGCCACCGACGTTGATGAAGGTGTTCTTGCGGCCGACCAGGGATACGTTCCCGGCGGCGGAGACCGTCACCAGGTCGCCCGTGTCGTAGTAGCCAGAGGGGACGCCGCCGGCAAGGTCTTGGCTGTCCGGGCCTTGTGGGGGCCCGGGCGCTGTTTGTGCCCCGTCGGTACCGGCGTAACCAGTGAACATGGTCGAGGTACGTACCGCCAGCCGTCCGGTGCGCGCCCCGTTGGAGCCTGGCTCCGCATCCAGTAGACGCCACTCGACGCCGGGTGCGAAGCGCCCGACGGAGTCAGCCGCCTCCGCACCAGTCCCGCAGGCGATCAGACCGGTTTCCGTGCTGCCATACACCTGGCGCACAGGCTGACGGCTGAGCCGCTGCACGGCTCTTGCCGTCTCGGCCGCCAGCGGCCCACCGGATGAGAGCAACACGCGCAGTTCGCCGTCGTCGAGCGCCTGAGGCAGGGATTTCTCGACCAGTTGGTAGAGCAACGGCGTACCGAGCAGCACGGTCGCGCCGCGCAGCAGACCTGAACGGACCGCGCTGAGGGAGAACTTGGGGATGCTGAGCAGCTCGGTCCCCGAGACGAGCGCCGCGAACAGACCACCCACCAGGCCGAAGGAGTGGGCGATCGGCAGGGGCAGCAGCACCATGTCGTCCGCGTGGTAGCCGTGCACCTGGCGATACAACTCCGCGCCTCGCAGCACCGAGCCGAGCGGATGCCGCGCGATCCGGGGTTCGCCGGTCGAGCCGGAGGTCAGCTGGAGCACGCTCGGTGCTCCGTCGTCCACGGCGGCTTCCGTGCACGCGGGGGCGACCCCGCCACCGGTGCTGGCGCCATCGGCCCCGCGGAGCAGTTCCCGGTAGTCGAACACCGGCGTACCGGAGGGGAGCGCTCGCGCGGTGGGCAGTACGGCTGCGGTCGCGGCCGTACGCCAGATCGCTGACGAGGCGTCCGTCAGATGCGAGCTGTGCTCCTCGACGCAGATCACGTCGATGCGGGCAGTCAGCAGGCCGAGCAGTACAGCCACGCTGTCGGCGCTGCCGTCGAGTTCCACCACTGCGGGTCCGGGACAGACCTTCAGCGTCTCCGCCGCGCGGGCCGCGGCGGAGAGTGTGGACCTGTACAGCTCGGCCCGCGAGACGGACCGCCACCCGGAGGCGGTGAACTCGCTCAGCGCAGGCCGATCGGGCGCTCGATCGCTGTGGTGGCGCAGGAACTCCAGCATGGTTCGCCCCCTTCTCAGCTGTCGAGGCCGGGCAGCTTCGACGGCACGCCGCCGGACCGCCCGGCGGTGGCCAGTGCCGTGTGCCGGTCGATGGAGACCGGCCAGCTGGCGCCGGGCAGTCGGTAGCGTTCGGGGGAGCGGCTCACCGCGTCCTTAGCGGCATGCAGGCTTGTCGGGGTTCCGATGTCATGCCACGGCTCCGCCATGTGGAAGGACCGCACCTGGTGACCCCGGCCGAGAAGTTCGGCCACGAGCTGCGGCATGTCCATCCGCTCGCCCGGCGGGATGCACTCCCGGGCCCGGGGGTCGATGACCTGGATTCCTGCGGAGACATCCAGACTGATCCGTGGCTTTTCCCGGATTCCGTGGACCAGCCCGTCCACGCTGTCTATGACACCGAAGTCCACCGGTACCTGGTGCCGGTGGGTCGCGACAGTCATGTACGCACCGCTCCTCAGGTGGTCGGCGGTCAGTGCGCCGAGGTCCACGGCGGTCAGGATGTCGCAGTTCATCACCAGCGCCGGGGTGTCCCAGTCCTTGACGAGCAACAGTGGTGCGGCGGTGCCCAGCGGCTCACGGTCCCAGCAGTAGTCGATCTCCAGACGGAAGTGGGAGCCGTCTCCCATCCGTTCCGTGATCATCTCCCCAAGGTGTGAGACACATAGCGTCAGCCGAGTGAACCCCGACACCTGAAGCTGATGCGCAATGATCTCCAGGATCGAGTGTTCCGAAATCTGAATCAGGGACTTGGGCAGGTCGTCGGTGTACGGCGCCAGCCGGGTTCCCTTTCCTCCCGCCAGAATGATCGCGTGCACTGCCACCTCTCCCGGACCTGCGGATGCGCTGTGGCTGTAGCTTTCCGGACGCGTCACGTCCTCGACCAACCCCGGACGGGCGGCCGAGGAACCTGGGCACGTGGGTATGCCTGCCTGGCCCCCCATGAGCCAGGCAGGGATCCCGATTCGTGGTCTTCCCAGAGGCCGGCGGCCGGCTGGAGACGTCAACGTGATCACGTGTCGAGGCGGTCGGGCGGGGTGATCTACGCAGGGGCATGCGGATGTTCGTCGGCTCGGAACTGGCCGAGAAGGCCGAAGCCGACCAGATCGCCCTGGACGCCGGCGACACGGTGTTCCCCGCCCGGCCGTCACCGACAAGCCACTTCGTCAGCGGATCCGGCGTGAGGCAGGCCAACCCGTACGCCCTCGTAGCGCTCTCACGCGCGGCCTTGTCTGCGGTCGTCTGCGCTATCGAGGCACTCCCGGCACCGCGCCTTACTGGGGCGGGCATCTGCTGCCACCCGCGGCTGTCCCAGTGCGTGGAGAGCAGCTCGGCCTGTGCCTGTGCGGCGCAGGGTATGTGTGCGATGGCAAAGGCCCCGGACGCGGTAGCAACTGAGTGAGGGGGGTGAAGCCCACCGTCTTACGGGTGTTGTCACCTCCTCCTGTGCTCCTGCAGACCCTGTCGGCACGACACTGCTCTTGTTGAAAGGAGTCTCGCCGGGCCGCGCGCGCTCATCGACGGGTGTTCCCCGGCACCGTGATCTGGTGCTCGCCCCAGCTCGTCCGTGTAGTTCACCGTTGTGCCCGCTTCGAGGCCCTCCGCCCGGGCGCGGGTTCCTACGCTTCCGGTTCCGATGACCCATCACGTTCAGTGTGTCGCGATCCTTGAGCCTGCTGAGAAGGGCCGCTGACCTGCT
This sequence comes from Streptomyces sp. NPDC002790, assembly GCF_040295505.1. Classification (NCBI taxonomy): domain Bacteria; kingdom Bacillati; phylum Actinomycetota; class Actinomycetes; order Kitasatosporales; family Streptomycetaceae; genus Streptomyces; species Streptomyces sp. NPDC002790. Next base: position 29,395 of record NZ_JBEOVM010000015.1, read on the forward strand.
GTTGATGGATTCCTGAAATCGGGTCTGGTCGATATTTCGAGTTGGTCAGAATTACAACAGTGCTCGGGCGTACAGGAGTTGGAACGAGTTGCGGCCGTACATCTGCCGCCTGATCGCCTTACGATGAGGCTCTCTGATCGAAGTGCTGCAGCGTCATTGTGTGGCCTCCCCGCGGCCGAGTGGTGGCAGTCGCGTCGGGACCTGTGTGCGCGTGTCTTGGTCTCAACGACTCGAGTACCTCCGGTCCAGACGCCGCGATTCTGTCGGTTCCGTACGACGTGAATGAAGCGTCGGTGGCGTCACTTTCCGTGATCGACTTAAGGGGTATGTGGGGCATGCCTGATCGGGTATGGAGTACGCAAGGAAACGGGGTGAGGTGCTTAGGGCATGGCGTGGGCGCTGATCGATTCTCCCCGGATCCTCCCCAAGGAGGCCGGAGGAGGCAAAAGAACTGGTCAGATCCTTGTTTTAGGCGAGGTAGACGAGATCGCTGGCATCACTTCTCCCCATGGGCTCCGCAGAGTCCCAAATGGGTGGTTTGTGATGAGGGTGCAGAAGCAAACCGTGGCGCGGTGTGAGTAGGGTCGGTACACCTCTAGAGCCAGCCTCGCCGCTTGAAAATCGCGTACAAACCAGTGCAGACAACTCCCATCAAGCCGATCGCGAAGGGGTATCCGAGGCTCCAGCTCAACTCAGGCATCTGCTCGAAGTTCATGCCGTAGATGGTGCCGACCAGCGTCGGGGCGAAGAGGATCGCGGCCCACGAGGAGATCTTCTTGAAGTCGTCGTCCATGCCTGGCTGACCTGCAGCGATTGGCTCAACCCCTGCTTTGACCTGGGGCGATGAATATTTCACGCTCCTTCGCCGTGCTGCCCGTTTGCGCGGTCGATTCTCCCCAGGCGCTCCCCAGCAGGGCTTCGTTCTCCCCAGATTCTCCCCAGCAGGCTTGGTGGTGGGGGCGGTCGGAAGGGGTCGAAGGTCGGTTGCTTGGTCCCTCGCAGCACTGACCGGGCCATGATGTTCGTGCTCGGTCAGGCCCGCAGTGCCACATCACATGTGACGGCGCCTGAGGCCCCTGCTGGGCAGGTGCTGATAGGGGCCTTGGCGGTCGTAGGTGGCGGGGTCGCGCCCTACCTGCGCTGCTGCCGAAGCGGCAAGATTCTCAGTGCGATGGCCGTGCCGTCGGGTTGCAAGGAAAGAGGACCAGTGTGCTCGTCGGCTGTGTTGGCGCCTTCCTGACTTCGCTCGTATGCCGTGCGCCGGTATTCCTCTACTCGCCCCTCTTTGAGCGGCTTGTACAACTCGCTCGCTATCCCAGAGAAGGCTTCGACGCGCACAGATCCGAGCCGGAAGACGTGGTCTGTGCCGACGAACTTCGTGTCGCCTACGTAGAGCTCGGCGTCGTCGACGCTCGACGTAGCAGCGAACACGGGTACCTGGTAGTACTTCTGGCCTTGACGCGCTGTGAGGTAGCGGGCTGTTCTCGGGCCTCCTCCAGCGAAGGCCGTCAGGCCGGCTGCCCCGGTTCGCGCGAGGAGTTGCCCGAACCACGCGATGTTGTCGGGGCCCACCTGAAATCCGTCAACTCTATGTGCACGTCGCCCTCCACGGGCCGGTATCTGGATGGCATTGGGGTAGGGAATCCCTGGTTCATCCTTGATTTCGTCGTCTGCATGCCCGGAGGTTCCTGGTGTACGGAGAGGGAGTTGAGCGTCACCCGGTGACTCGATGACGTTGACGACAATGCCACCCTGCCCCATGAGTTCAGTCGAGATCATGAGGCAAGCGGTGCTATTCCAGTCTCCAACCTGCATTCCTTCGGTCAGTTCGGCACCTTTGATCAACTGTTGGATTGTGGTGCTGCGTGTCCTGCCGCTCCGTTTAGTTGGCCTTTGATGGTTGCCACGGCAGGCCACGAACGTGATCTTAGAGGGCTCGCCGGGCTTCCACGCCTCCAGGATGTAATCAGGCCGAGGGCGAGCGGACTTGCTGCGTTGTGAGACGCTTGGGGCCCATCCGGCACGCAGCACAATCCCGGTGTCCACCACCGAGATGATGTGGTCCGGATAACGCTGCTGCACAATGTGTTCGGCCGCAGCGAGGCCGAACCCGACAGCCAACTCGCGCGCTTGCATGCCCTTGTACCAGCTCTCGGGTGTTTTGCCGCTTTCGGTGAGCTCCATGGAGCGGGCCCGATTGGCACCTAGGGCTTCGCAGAATTTCAGGCTCAGCCAGTGTTCTGCAAGGCCGTGACCCGTCCCCTGACTTGACAGCATGTAACCGCGTGCCAGGGCGTGCAGCACTTTCCAAGGCGTCAGTTCCATGGTGGTTACTGAATGCGCGCCGGCGACGGGGTGGAGCGCGGGCTTCCGACGGAGCGGGCTCTGGCCCTCTTCGCGCCGCCTCTTGTCGACCAGTGCCGCCGCCGACTCGACTTGGCCGACGAGCTCCTCGGTGGAGTGGAGATGAACGCTCGCCGGACGACGTAGTGCGTTGATTGTCTGTCGCGCGGTCCTTGCCATCTGTCCCCCATCATGTCGCCCTGCGCTGGACGGAGTGGAACGTAGCTGCGGGGAGCCGGGTGCACGCAAGTACGCATGGCGTTCGAGATAGTGATCTGGCTGAAACTGAACGTATTTTCCGTGTTGTCTGTGGGGCGAGACGAGCGGCTGGCTCTACTCCGTAGCTATTGCGTTTAGCGGGCACTGACATCGACCTTGCCGCAGGTGCGCTGCATCTGCGCCGTACGTGCTTCCCGCGCGCCCCCTGCGTGACCAGATTCCGCCTGTGGTATTTCGTCGCTGCCCCATATCTTGGTCTGTTCGTCTCGGACCAAGGGCGGACCGCGGCCCGTAACAGGTCGGAGCCAGCAAGCCAGTTCACCCAAGGGGGAGACGTGGATGAGCACGTGGGACCTGCACGCCGCCGGGCGGTAGAGGTCTGTGCGCAGCAATGGTCCGATGCGCTGATCGACTTCGGCCCTTACAACACTCTGCTGCACTTCAAAGACACGAAGCGGGCGACACTCGACGTCACCCATGCGGTGCCCCAGGCGCTGACCTCGCTGCTGAACGGCCGTGCAACCCGCCTGTCCAGCCTCTTCCCGGACTCGGGCGATCACAAAACGGCGTGGGGGCGAGCACGGGGTCTCCGCCGCAAGATGGTCGAACTGGCGGAGGAGCAAGGCATTGACGCCGGGCGCCTGGCACTCGGCATCGTGTGTGTCGAACCCCCGGCAACGCAAGGCAGCCGACCGGTCGCAGCACTGCGTGCTCCCCTTCTGCTGCAGCCGATCACCATTGAACCGCGCACCGTGACAGAGAATGACTTCGTCCTCGCAGGGGTGGGCGAGGCCGAGATCAATCCGGTTCTCCTCTACGCGTTGGGCCGTCAGTACGGGCTGGACGGTGATCTCGAGGCTCTCACCAACAAGATCACGAACGCGATCGACGAGTGCGCGGATCTTGATGACCGTGCGCGTTGCGCCTACGAGGTATTGCAGACTGCCTGTACACGGAGCAGTCTCCACGTGGAATTGGAAGAGCGCGCGGTGGCCGGGGTTTTCAGCTTCGACCGCCTTCCCATGGTCAACGACCTCGCCCAGTCGGTCGACTTGTTGGCGAGCCATCCGGTTGTCGCGGCCTTGGCAAACGACAAGGAAGCCGAGCGTGCTCTACGCGCAGATGCTGTTCCCCGCGAACCTTCCAGCGCGGACTCCGTCGCACCGGGGTCGGAATACCTGGTCCGGGACGCTGACGGCTCTCAGCAGAAGGCCATCACCGCCGCGCTGGCCGGCGCTCATCTGGTCATTGAGGGGCCACCCGGCACGGGCAAGAGCCAGACCATCGCCAACCTGATCGCTGCCTTCGCGGCGTTGGGTAAGAAGACGCTCTTCGTTGCCGAGAAGCGCGCCGCGATCGAAGCGGTGACCGACAACCTTGCCGAAGTCGACCTCGACGGACTTGTCTTCGACCTGCACGGCAACAAACTCAGCCGCCGCCAGACCGCGCAGCAGCTATATGAGGCCCTGGAACGAGCTGGACAGGAGCCCCCGCCTCGCCCTGATGGTCTCCACAGGAACCTTGATGGCCATCGACAGCAGGCTCTGCAGCACGTTCAGGAGTTTCACCAGCCGCTGGCACCGTGGGAGATCAGTCCGTACCAACTGATCGCATGCCTCATGGCCAGCCCCGGCGACCAGCAGACCCGACTGCGGTTGCGTGGCAGCGACCTGCATCGTCTCCACGGTGACCAGCAGCTCCAGACCGAGAAGGACCTGCGCGCCTTCGTGGCCAAGAGTGGCCTCCTGGTCCGGTGTGGCTCATCTCCCTGGTCTCGCCTGACGGTCTGCTCCGACGGCGAACTGCATTCCGTCGTCACCAGTCTCGACCAGCTCACCGGGCGCGCTCTGACGGATGCCCGACGCACCGTCGAAAAGCTGGTGGACACTGCGGGGCTGCGACGGGCCGACGATGTCCAAGGATGGCAGTCCCTCCTGACATTGCTGAACGACGTCACCAGTACCCTCAGTCGCTTCGAGGCGGCCGTCTTCGACTCCGATCTGAATGACATGGTCGCCGCGACCGCCGACCGTGCATGGCGCAAGGAGCACGGGGTCAAAGTCGGTTGGTGGCAACGCCGAAAACTGACAGCACGAGCGCGAGGGCTGGCCAAGGAGGGCTGTCGTGCCCGCCAATTGCTGCACACGGCACTCATCGACGCTGCGGAGCAGAAAGCCCGGTGGCGGGAACAGGCCGCCGCCGATGGCGGTAGTCCATGGGCCGTTCCCGGACTATCGTCGGCGGCCGCGTCCTTCACGGAGGTGCGCAATCAGCTCGCCGCGATAGCACTGAGCGTGTGCTGGGACGGTTGGGAGAACACCTCAACCGGTGAAGTGGACCGGTACATCCAGCGGCTTGACCAAGACCGCGAGACGCTGTTGCGGATGCCCGAGCTCAACCAGCTCACCAAACGACTGGAGTCGGCCGGGCTCGGCCACCTCCTGGATGAGCTCGCCGAAGCCGGCGCCGACCCCGACGGCGCTGTGGGAACGCTGAACCACCTCTGGTGGGCCTCTGTTTTCGACGAGGCCCTCATGCAACGCCCCTATCTCCGCTCCTTCATCGGAACCGAGCACAACCACACGATCGAGCAGTTCCAACGTCTCGACCGCGCCCATCGCGACCTCAACCCGGCTCGCGTCCGATACGAAGTCGCCACCCGGCTGAGAAAGGCACGCGACGCCCATTCCGACCAAAACACCCTCGTGCGCACCCAGGCACACCGCAAATCCCGGCACCTGGCCCTGCGCAGACTCGTCGAGATGGCGCCGGACGTCCTCATGGCCGCCAAACCGTGCTGGGCCATGTCCCCACTCGTCGTCAGCCGCGTCCTTCCCGCCACCCGTCTCTTCGACGTCGTCATCTTCGACGAAGCCAGCCAGGTCCTCCCACACGACGCCATCACATCCATCATGCGCGCCCAACAGGTCATCGTCGCCGGCGACCCACACCAGCTCCCCCCGACGACCTTCTTCCAGAGGCTTCTCAGCGGCTCAGACGAGAACACCGATGACGAAGAATCCAGCGACGCCGCACCAGATGCCTTCGAGTCCCTCCTCGACATGCTGTGCGCCCGTCTGCCCGTCCACACCCTCAAGTGGCACTACCGGAGCCGCGACGAACGCCTCATCGCCTTCGCGAACCGTGCCATCTACGACGACACACTCGTCACCTTTCCAGGCACCGTCCAGGCGAGCCCCATTCGCCTGGACATCGTCGACGCCCAGGTCCGCCCCGGCCAATCTGGCTCCTCGGACGAAGAAGTACAGCGCGTCGTCGACCTCGCCCTGGCGCATGCCACCCACACATCGGATCAGAGCCTCGGCGTCATCACTATGGGACAGCGTCACGCAGACAGGATTGATCTTGCTCTGAGGCAAGCCCTGCAGGACCACCCGGATGTGCAGGACTACTTCAGCCCGGAAGCAGGCCCACGCCGGCGCTTCTTCGTCAAAAGCCTCGAACAAGTCCAAGGCGATGAACGTGACGCCATCATTCTCAGCATCGGCTATGGGAAAGCCGCAAACGGGCGCCTGGCAATGAATTTCGGCCCGCTCAACAACGATGGGGGAGAACGGCGCCTCAATGTGGCCATCACCCGCGCCCGCCAGTCAATGACCGTCGTCTCTTCCTTCACTCATCACGACTTCGACCCGTCCAAGCTCCTGACCGCTCGGCATCGCGGCCCCGAAATGCTGCGTGGATTCCTGGAATACGCCTCCCACGGCGGAGACCTCCAGCGCGCCGGAAGCGCACGTACCGACTGGAACCTCAACGGCTTCGAGCAACAGATACTTGTGGCACTCGAATTGGCTCATGTCCCGGTAACACCACAATGGGGCGTGTCCGGCTACCGCATCGATTTCGCGCTCGGTCACCGCGACCGCCCCGGACAGATGATCCTCGCCGTCGAAACGGACGGTGATCGCTATCACCGCGCTCCCAGTGCCCGCGACCGCGATCGACTGCGGCAAGAGCACCTGGAAAGACTCGGATGGCGCTTCCATCGCATCTGGGCGTCCAGTTGGTTCGCCAATCCGCATGCTGAAATCGAAAGGCTCCTCGACGCCTGGCATGACGCCATGGAACGGGCCGACCGCACCCCTACTACTCCCGATCCCGTCCACCGCGCGCCGGATCCGCCCGCAGCGAGTGGCCGAGGCACCCGTCCCGTCTTGCCACAAGGAGGACGCACCGGCGACTACAGCGACACGGATCTGCTCGCCCTGGCCAACTGGCTTCTGAGCGACGGATTTCAACTCGATCGCGATACCCGCATAGGCCAGGCACTCACCGAGCTCGGGTTCAAACGTCGCGGTCGCGTGATCGTCGAGCGCCTCACCTGCGCCTTTGAACAGGCCCGGCACCCGGCAGACAAGGAGCAGTGATGAAAACGCTCGACACTCTGACCCTCGAGCGCGTCGCTCGTCTCATCGTCGACATCGACGGCCCCTTCGAGCGCCGCGGCTACCAGCTCGAACAACTCCTGCAACGTGCAGCCTGGCCATCGCCCCCCGAGTACGACGGCTCACCCCGCATCGTGTGGCTAAAGGACATCATGGTCGGCACCACTGATCACGCTGCAGTCAGCCGGCTGCTGTGCCGCATCTGTGATCCGCTCGAATACGACGACGGATTGTCCTCCGCCGATCTCATCCGCCAAGAACTGAACAGTATTCTCGCGGCTGAAGGGCTGGCCGTCACCTACATTGCCCGACGCCCCGTTCTGGGAGAGGTCAGTACGGACGGCGACAGTACGGTGTTCTCAGCCCCCGAGGACCTGGAAGAGCGAATCCGCCCCCTCGTCAGCAGCGAGGAGTTCCTGCGCCAACTCATGGCGAGGGTCACTGAAACACAGATCTGCGAGCAGCACGGCGCATACGGTATGGCTCTCATCGGCATCGGGAGCTTCACTGAAGCTCTTCTCCTCGACGTGCTGACGTACAGAGATCCCAGCCTGCAACAGGGCATCCCCCAGGGGGAGAGGCGTGTTGCGCTTGAACGAGCCAGCTTCGCCCTGCTCCTAGACACAGCTCGCACGCGAGGCTGGATCCAGATGGACGCCCACGACTTCATGGCAATCGTCCGCGAGTACCGAAATTTCGTCCACCTCCGAAAACAACGCGAACGCGGCGTCATTCCGGACCGCGACACCGTCGGCATGTGTTGGGGGCCGGTCCTCGCGGTGCTCAACGATCTCGAGACCACCCGAGAGCCCACCGTCGCGTGATCGCCCCGACTCCAGGCATCGTCCCTCGCTCCTGTCGGTGGGGCGGCGGCAGATGGTCACCGGCCCTTTCTCGGGGCCGCAGCCTCTGCGCAGGCGGCGGGAGCTCGTCTCGAGCGGTGCCGTAGCTGCTTTGAGGGCTTCGGTCGCCGAGATCCTGACGTCCCTCGACGACGAGGTCACACCTGTCGACCGCAAGCAATACCAGGAGTACCACCGACTGCGGGACTTCGCCTGCGTCGGCAGCACGCAGCAGCGCGAGGTCGTGTTGTACCTGTCGGTGAATCCAAGCTAGGTCGACCTCGCTTGGATTCACGCGCGACGTGACCGGCATCGGACACCACGGCACGGGATCGCTGGAGGTACGGCTGGGCTCAGCGAAGGACCTGGAGCGCGCCGGGCCTCTGTTCTGGCTCGGCTGCGTAGCCGGGGGCGAGCCGCTCCTATTGCCGTTGTGCACCCTGCCGCTACGGTCGCGGACCGTCCTATGATCGCTACTCCGCGTACGAGGGGGCTGGGTATGGCGGCAGGCGGGTCGGCGTCGCGACGAGCGCAGGAGGCACGACGGCAGGAGCGGTTGCTGCGTGAGCAGTGGCAAGCCGCTCGTCGGCAGGCGCGTCAGTGGGAAGCGGGGAGCGAGGGCGAACGCCGGGTTGCCGCGCAGCTGTTGGTGCTCACGGAGCGCGGGTGGCGACTGCTCGTGGACCGCCGATGGCCAGGGACCCGCGCCGCCAATGTGGACATGTTGCTGGTGGGGCCCGGCGGTGTCTTCGTCATCGACGTCAAGAACTGGCGCTCTGCCCCAGAGGTCTCGGACGGCAAGCTCCGTACTGGAGGCGAGCCGCGTGACGAGCACGCAGGGAAGCTGCTCGCGGTCACGAAAGCCGCCGAGGGAGCGGTCGCATCGCTCGGCTTGTCCCCGGTAGCGGTCCAGCCGCTCATGGTGTTTGCAGGGCAACGAGTTGACGCTGGCCTCGGCCGGATCCGGCTCCTCGGAGAGCACGAAGTCGGGCCCGCATTGCTGTCGGAGAGCCGACGGCTGCGCACGGAGTCGGTCCGCGCAATTGCCGACCACTTGGAACGAGTCTTCCCCGATTACGAGGGATCGGCGGTGGTGCAGGGGGTTGCTCCGGCGCCGGAGCAACCACAACAGGCCGTGCCCGACGGACTGTTCGACCTGGAAGGTCTACGGGACGCGGCCCTGGAGGAGGCGTTGCGGGCCCCGATCGAGCAGTGGATGACCTTCCTCCACCCCGACCAGGTTGCGCTGGTGCGCCGCGACTGGTCAGGTCCGGCGCGCATCAGCGGCCCGGCGGGCACGGGAAAAACCGTGGTCGGTCTGCACCGCGCGGCCCACCTCGCCAGGCGTACCGGCGGCCGGATCCTGTACGTCACGTTCGCCAACAACCTGCCCCGAGTACAGGGAACCTTCCTCAGGACCATGTCCCCGGCGGTCGCGGATCGCGTGGAGTTCCGCAGCTTGCACTCCTGGGCACAGGAATTCCTGCAGGCGCGAGACGTCCCGGTGCGGCTGCACGGAGACAAGGCCGAGACGGCCTTCAGCCTTGCCTGGAAGCACGTCGGGCGCGACAGTTGCCTGGCCGAGATCGACCCGGCGCCGGTCTACTGGCGCGAGGAGATCGACCACGTCATCAAGGGCCGCGGCATCACCACCTTCGAGGAGTACGCGACCGTGCCTCGGCGCCGGCGCCGGGCGAGCCTGCGTCGCCCGCACCGCCAAGCCGTGTGGGCGCTGTACGAGGCGTACGAGTCGCTGCGCACCGAGCGCGGCGTGCACGACTTCAACGACGTACTCTCCCTCGCTCTGGCAGAAGCGGTCCGTCACACGGGTCAACCGTCCTATGCGGCCGTCGTCGTTGATGAGGTCCAGGACCTCACTCTCATCGGGGTACGCCTGTTGCACGCCCTGGTCGGTGATGCCCCCAACGGGCTGCTTTTGGTCGGTGACGGCCAGCAAGCCGTCTATCCGGGCGGGTTCCGTCTTGCAGACGCGGGCATCGACATTCGCGGCGATCGCGGACAGGTGCTGCGCACCAACTACCGCAACAGCAAACAGATCCTGGACGCGGCGCTCACGGTCGTGGCCGACGACGCCTTCGAAGACATAGACGGCCTGCGCACGCCGGGCCGCCGCGAGGTCGACCTCACCTACCACGACGGGCAGGTGGTCCGCGTCACGAGGCCGACGGCGGGCGCCCACGACCAGGCGCTCCTGGAGGCCCTGCGTGCTCTGCCCGATGCCGCGCGAGCCGACGTTGCGGTGCTGTGCCCCTCCATGCGGTCCATCGGCCATTACCAGCGACTGCTCACCCAGGCGAACCTCCCGGTATGCCTGCTGGAGCACTACGACGGTCGCCCCGTCGAAGCGGTCAAGCTCGGCAGCTACCGCAGGGCCAAGGGCCTGGAGTTCAAGCACGTGTACCTGCCCCAGCACGATGCAGCCCTGCCGAACGGGGCGTCAGCCGACGCCTCCAGCATTGCCGGCGCGGCCGAAACGGCCCGGGAGCGCGAGGAGCTGCTACGGAGTCAGCTCTTCGTGGCGATGACTCGGGCCCGTGACGTGCTGTGGTTGGGCAGTGTGGTGCGTTAGGGACAGTGATGTGTCGCGCGTGGCCACCTTCGGGGATGCTTCCCCAACAGGGTTGGGGTGTGCGCAAGTTGGCGATTGGGGGATCTCCATTGGGGGCCGGTGTGGCAGGTCGGGATCTGCGGGCGCTGTTCAGTACGAACGACCGCACGCTCGGGACTGCGGAGGCGTTCACGAACCGGCAGGCGCAGTGGGGGTTCGTGGTGGCTGCGCTGGCCGAGCACCTGCGGCACGTCAACAGCCCTGCCTTCGCTCCGGAGGACATGGAAGCCGCTCGCGACAACGTGGTGGTCTTCCACGGGATCGGTGGCATCGGAAAGTCCACGCTGTCGCGCAAGTTCGAGGCGTCCCTCGCAGACCCGGGGCAGCGCCCCGCTCAATGGGGTGCCCCCGTTTGGGGTGGAGCGCGGCTCCTGCCCATACGGATCGATCTCGCGCGCTCCGCGAATCCCGACTTCGAGAAGGTCGTGCTCAGCGTGCGCCTCACGCTGGCCGCGATCGGTCGGCCTCTGCCCGCCTTCGACTTGGCGTTACGTCGCTACTGGGAGCAGCAGCACCCGGGGGATCCGCTGGAGGACTTCCTCAATCGAGGCGGCCTGGCCGCCCGGTTCGGCAAGGCGCTGCCACAGCAGATGCAGTCCGCGCTCGCTGACGTCGCCCAGGCCCTGCTGCTGCCGGGCACGGTGGGCTCTGCGATCGGGCAGGTGACCGGGGCGCTCGTGGGAGCGCTGCGCGAGCGTCGGCAGACCGTGCGGGCGCTCGCCGGCTGCGTGCGCCTAGCCGATCTCCTGGAGGGTGAACCGGATCTGGACTCCCTGTCCTACTACCCGCATCTGCTCGCTTGGGAGCTTGCCCGGATACCCGCCGCGAAGAAGGTCACGCCGGTGATCTTGCTTGATGGTTTCGAGGAGATCGGGGACCGCACCCATCGGGACTTCGAACGCCTCCTGCAGCGCCTCGTGTGGCTGATGCCCAATGCCTTCTTCGTCATCACCGGCCGCTCCCGCCTGCAGTGGGCCGACGAAGCCCTTCAGGGGCAGCTCGATTTCACCGGCCCCGCCGCCTGGCCCGGCCTCGTTGCCCACGATATTCCCCAGGCGCGCACCGAGCCCTCTGCCCGTAGCCGTGAACGGCAGATGCTGATCGGTGACTTCTCCTTGAGGGACTGCGACGACTACCTTGCCCGCCGCCTCTCCGCGAATGGCCGCCCCCTCATCGGCGATGCCATCCGTAGGGTGATCGGGCAGCGCTCGCACGGCTTGCCGTTGTACCTGGACCTTTCCGTGATGAGGTTCCTGGAGCTCCGACGCAACGGGCACACTCCACAGCCGACCGACTTCGACCATGACTTCCCCGCGCTGATCGCCCGCACTCTCTCCGACCTCACCGCCCCCGAGCGCCATGTCCTGCGCTCCGCCAGCCTCTTCTCTTCCTTCGACGTGGCTCTGGCGACCCGGGCCGCTGGTCTGCCTCAAGAAGCGCCAGCCCTTCGGCTCGTCGAGCGTCCCTTCGTACGAGAGACGCCTTTCGGACTGTGGCCCTTCCACCTGCACGCCCTCATCCGCGCGACGATCCGGGGCGCCGACGACCAGACCGACGACCGCTGGTCTCCCGCCGACTGGCAGCAGGCCGCCGTCCGGGCCTTCGCAGCCCTCGGAGAGCAGTGGAGTAGCGGCTCGGACCGCGATCGCCTGCTCCTCGTGGGCTGCTTGCGCCAAGGACTGGCCATTGCCCGCGACTACCGCCTCGACCTCGGCTGGCTCATCGAGGCTGCCTGGACGTACATCGGCGACTCCGTATGGGAACCCCTCGACCTGGCCGCCAGCCCCGAAGAGGAGGGCGGCACGGCCACAGCCGCCGACGTGCTGGTGGAGTTGCTCAGTGCGCTCGCCCGCCGACAGCACGAGAACCGCGCCCGCACCGTGCAGCGCCTGGTCGCAGTCGCTGACACTGGGTTGCTGCCTGCGGAACTGCACGAGGTGGCCATCTACTACCGAGCCAAGGCACAGCGCGACCTCGGGCACACAGAGGGATCCCGCCAGGGGATGCAACTGGTCGTCGCAGGTGGTGGACGTCTCGCAGCGAACGCCCGCCGCGGGCTCGCCCATCTCTCCCGGCTTGCTGGTGACTTCCCAGCCACTCTTGAGGCCGCTGAACACTTGGGCTGGGCAGGTCGGCACCATCGCATCGTGGGCGACGTGCGATGGGTGCAGGGCGACATGGCCTCGGCTGCAGAGGCTTTCGGGGCCGCCCGCGCGGAGGGCGAGGCGCATGGCAAGAGCGGTGAGGCAGCCATGTCTCAGGCGATGCGGGCCTTCACCCTCGCGTTCACGACCGAACCCACCATCGATGATGAGATCGACCTCGGCGAACACCTCCTGGCCCAGGTCGACCTGCGCGCCGCGACACTGGACGTACGGATCGCGGCATTCCTGCGCGACGCCGGAACGGACACGGGAGTTGAAGACAGGGCCCAAGTGCTGAGCGCAGAGATCAGCACTTCGGGGCTGCTCTTCGTCCAGGCCAAGCTCGCGTTGGCACGCGCCTTCCACCACGCCATCCGAGACGACCAGGCGGGCGTCGCTTCCAGAATCAGCCGACTCCGTGAGTTGACCCGTGAGGGCTACTACGCCTATTACGTCGATATCGCCCACTTCATGGCCGACCTCCCCCTCGACGAACCCTCCAGCGCACGGTGGCTCGACGAGCAGCAGACAGTACGCCAACGCTGGCGCAGCATGATCGTCGACCGACGCGCTCTGCTCGCGTCACGGTCGTCCACCGGAACGCTGTAACCAGGCATTACGACTCGGTAGCCGTCGGACGCTTCAAGTGGACTGCGGGAAGCCGCAGTTGTCCTTCGCCAACCAATCAATGTGGTTGACACAGAACCCAGTCGTGCAGGGGGAACGGCGTGCGCCGCCTAATCAGGCGGCGGTTCCGCCCGGCGGCGCGGAGAGCGAGAGCACATCCTGAATCGCAGGCGACTCTCTCGGCCCGCAACTACCGTGTGATGGACCAACGACCGTCTGCAGAATCCGTCCAAGATTCATTGCCGCTCAGGGCATCTGCCGGGACCGAAGAGGTGAAGCTGCTGAACCGACCCCAGGAGCCCGCCGTGCCTGATCTCGATCTCTCCACCACCGCTACGTCGTCCGCATCTGTCCTCAACAAGCCGGTACTCCCACCGATCTCTCCGATGTGGTACGTCCAAAGCCACGAAGTTCGCGTCCGCGCGACCTCAGGCGGAATCCACAAGGAGACGGGCCTCCCTGTGGGGGCCTTCCTGTACGAGACTGACGACGGCGGTCTCGTACAGCGCCATCAGCGAGACATCATCCGGGAGCCCGCGGTGGACGCTGTCATGGCCGCCCTGGAACCCGAGTCACCTATCGCCCTCCCAGGCGTCACAGTGCGGCTGCGTGTCGGCGAGGACGCCCGCTACAACACGGACTGGGTCAAGGACACCGAAGGGCCCGTACCCGATCTGATGGCGGCGCTGGAGGCACGCGCCGACGCGCTCCAGAATCGACAGGACAAGGTAGAGAACTTCGCTGCCCGCGTTCTGGGGGTGAACCGGAGTACACGCTGGTGCGAGGCGGTCTCCACCGCCCTGATGGGTGACTGGACCAGGCCACTGGACGAGCGCGGATGTCTGCCACCAGAGGCCCTTGGCCAGCTGCGCGCCGAGGCGCACACGATCCACCGCCAACTCGTCCCTTTGTGGCGCCGCCGGGTCCGGCGTTCCCGACTGCTACTCCTGGACGCACCGCTCGGCGACGGCCTGTGCCTCTATGACCTCGTCGCCGACCGGGCCAACCTGTCCGACACCTGCCTCGGCATGGCCATCCACGATGACCGCCTCCTACGAATCGTGCACCACCTGACGTCGGAGGAACGTCTGGTCGTAGTCGCCTTGGCTGCCGGTGACGGCGCAACTTGGACCGAGGCTGCTGCCCACGTCGGCGCCTCTGACCCGACTGCGTTCGGTGAACGAGTCCGTCGCAAGACCCGTCGTCTCGCCGTCCGGGCCGAAGAACGTCGCGCGGCAGCTCGCGCCACGACCGATTCCACCCAAGGCTGGGCGGCCGCACGGGCACGGTGATTTCTTCCCCGACCTGCCCGTCATCCGCAGGGGACACCCTGCGGCCCACCAACCGTGGAGACCAATCGTGCCTATCGAAGTGTGGCTATTCCTTCCGCTCGCACTCCTACTCGGCCTCATCTGCGCCACAGTCGTCTGTCTTGTCGCCCTGAGCCGCGCTGATCGGACCGACATCGTCGCCGTCACCAGGGAACTGCCAGACCTCGCTGCCGTCTTCCTTCGCCACCGCCGGAAGCGATGACCGCTCTGAAACGTGGCGAGGGCCCTTCGCGACTAGGTTCGCTGTCAAACGCCTCTCTTCGATGACGACTGGCGGAACGGTGGGGACGCCGCCCCCGCAGGCAGGTGCCCTTCGTCGTCCAATCGAGGCGTTTGACAGCGAATTCCGCCGCTTCGCCTTCTCGCCCTACTGAACTTTCACCTCGGCGAGGAGGTTAACCACAGCCCGTTGCCGATCCAGGGTGGCCCCCCGCGGTCCGTGTGTCGGCAGCGTCTACGAACCGGGCGAGCACCTGAGCCCGCTGTCAGTGCGCCATGCGACCCTCGCCCTGTCGAGACGCTCGCTCAGCCGATGCGTCTGGGTCTGCTGCACGAGGTGCTGGTGGTGAGGACGGCTGCCGCTGCCTTCACCACCAGTTCACCAGGCGGCACGACATGCTGCTGGTTCCGTGAGGGGTGCGGTTCTCAGATGGGCAGGTGGGGCAGGGAACCGGGGTCGTCCCAGCGGCGCTTGTTGAGTTGGGCGCGGGGGATGCGGGTGAGTTCGAGTGCGGCGTCGGTGAAGGCGATGGCCTGGCGGCGGATGGCTGCGGTGTCGATGAAGTCCATGACGGGCTTGCCCGAGCTGAGCAGGTAGGCGGGGCCGCTGATGTACTGCATGGAGGGCAGGGCGGAGACGCGCCACAGTCCCTCGCCGTCGCCGGGCCACCAGAAGCCGTTGGGGGATTCGCCGCTGATGGTGTCGGGCATGAAGGGGCGCAGGACGCGGTTGCCGTCGACCTGCGAGCGTTCCTGGGCGGCCCGCGCGACTTTGATCATTTCCTTGTGCGGGGACGCGAAGCACAGGCCGGTCTCGTAGCCGGGGCCCAGGTGGTAGGTGCCGTTCTTGTCGGGGAGCCAGGGGCGGGCGCCGAGGTGTTCGAGGCTCATGGCGGCGGCGGTGCGGGCGACGAGGTCGTCGGTGTGTTTGCGCAGGAATGCTTCGGTGCCCATGGCGTGGCCGGACATGTGGCCGGTGCTCATGACGATCAGGATCGAGCGGGGCAGCTCGCTGCGGGGGATGCGGGCGAGGTACTGGGCCATGGCGAGGATGGCTTCGGTGCCGTTCTCCTCCAGGCCGTTGGTGCCGTCGGTGTGGGACTGGATCATGACGAGTTCGTCGGAGGCGCCGGGGATGATCCCGTACAGGTTGGGCGTGGTGATCTCCTGGACGTCTGCTTCCAGGCGCAGTCGAACGGTGGCGCCGTCCTTGGCGGCCTTGGTGAGGGTGGCGCCGGTGTCGCGGTCGACGATGAGGGAGGGCAGGTCGCGGATGATGCCGTCGTAGGGCAGGTACTGGCCTTCGGCGGCTTCCTTGGGCAGGTCGAGGATGACGATGACGCCGGCGGCGCCGGCCTTCTTGTGCTGGTCGAGTTCCTTGACGAGGCCGCTGCCGGCGAACCAGGTGCGGTCGTAGGTGGCGAACGGGTTGTAACCGGCAGGGTGTTTGGGCTGGAGGGGCGCGTCCCAGTTGATGAGGTCGATGAGTCCGTAGGGCAGCGACGGCGGCTTGACGGTGACCAGGCCGATCGCGCCCTTGGTGGCCTTCAGCGACAGTGGTGCGGTGATGCCCTGGGGGCCGGTGTCGCCGGAGTAGGGCACGTACCAGGAGACGTTCACCGGTCCGGCGTTCTGGCCGCCGACCACGTCGAGTTGCCAGGCGGAGGGCTGCCAGCGGTTGAGGGGGACCGGGTCGGTGGTGACGTTGCGGATCCCGACGCGTTCCATGCGGGCGGCAAGGTCGTCGATGTAGGCGTGGTGGGAACGGGTGCCGGTGGCGCGCAGGCCGATGGCGTCGATGGCCTCCTGCCAGGCGTGCATTTGGCTCAGCGGCATGAACTGGGCCGGTGCCACCTGGCGGGTCGCCGCCCCGTGCAGCGGCTGCTGCGGCCAGGCGGAAGAACGCGTGCGTGTGGTGGCGGAGGCGGCGGGGGTGGTGAGGGCGAGCGCGGCGCCGGCCGAGGCGGCGGCGCCCAGCAGGGTGCGCCGGTTCAGACCGGTCGGGCGGCCCGGAGCGTTCTCGGGCGTAACGGGGGTGGGCATGGCGGAGTCCCTTCGCGGCGGGGGAGAGGGCGTGGCAGGCAGATGGGGCCCGGGAGTTGAGGCCGAGGCGGCTGTTCTACGGTGCGATGGGCGCGGTGTTCTGGATTTTCGGTTCGCGGATCGGTGTCCCGTCGCTCCAGTAGCCCAGGAAGCGGTGTTCGGGGGTGTCGCCCAGGGCGATGTCGGTGTCCGTGCCGTCGAGGGCGGCGTGGCGCAGGGCGTCCCACTGGCGCCAGATGAGGTTGTGGTCCAGGGCGTCGACGGCGGCGTTGGGCCCGCCCTGGCTCACACCGTGGGCGCTGGAGAGGCCGGGGCTGCCGTGGTGGTCGGTGTAGGCCAGGACGAGGTTCTTGTTCTGGGCGGGGATCTGGGTCAGCAGCGGGAAGATCGTGTTGCAGCTGGCGCCGGCCTTGCCGGATTCGCTGATGACGCCGTCCTGGCCGAGGAAGCACACGAACTTGGTGGTCGCCGGGATCCCGGTGAGCGAGGCGTCCAGGGTGGGCTCGGCGCCGCCGCCGGCGTCGGTGGGCTCGTCCAGGAACACGGCCCGCGGCTTGGGCAGGCCCAGGGACTGCCAGCGGTTGATGAGGTTGGCGGTGATGATCCCGCCGAAGGAGTGCCCGAAGTAGGTGGCCTTGTCGAGCTCGGGCTGCACCCGGGAGGGATCGGCCTTCAGGTAGTCGAGCGCGCCACGGATCCCGGCCAGCGCCGCGTTGCGGCACGGGGTGGCGTCCAGTGGGCCGGCGCACGGGGTGACCAGGGAGGTCTGCCAGCGGGGGTAGATGACGATGCTGCCCTTGCGGACCGTGTGCTTGATCAGCGCCTCGTGCATCTTGTAGCCGGAGTAGTCGCCGTAGCCGTGGGTGATGACCGTGACCGGCGCGGAAGCAGGGGCGGGGCTGGTCGGCTCGAACACGTACCAGCCGTTCGACCCGCTGCCGCCGCTCGTGACGCGGAAATCGTGGGTGTAGTCGGATCCGCCCGGCCCTGACGCGGGTTGACCGGGCTGGCGGACGACGCCCAGGAAGTCCCGCACGACGAGTGGGTGGGTCTGATTCACGGCCGGCCGCACCCTCACCCAGCGGGCCACGGTGCCGGCCGACTGGGTCAGGCGCACCTCGTTGCTGTCGGCGAACGAACCGACCCTGGTCCAGGTCGCGTTGTCCTTCGACACCTCCACGATGCCGCTGGAGATGCGTGCCGAACCGTGGAACAGGCTCGTCATCGACAACGCCACCGTCGGCAGGGGCAGTGCGGCGCCCCGGTCGACCTTGATCCAGTCCTTGGTGGTGGGCGCCCGGTCACTCGTCCAGGACGACGTCGTGCTGTCGTCGGTGGTGTTGGCGAGGCTGCCCGCCGCGGTACCCAGCGACGTGCTCATCACCGGCTGGCGGGACGCATCGTCCGCATGCGCCGCGGGTGCCGCCAGTCCCGTCAGGCAGGAGGCCGACACGGCAACCGCCGCGAAGACCGCTCCCGCGGTGCGGCGGTTCGCACGGCGCTGTGCCACAACATCCGTGTGGCGACTCGGCGTTGCTCTGGTGCGGCCCTGATTCCCTTTTCGGGCATGGCTCTTGAACGGCATGGGCGGCTCTCCCATCGCGGGCAGGCAGGAGTGGAGCGATGGCCGAAACCGTAGACTTACCGCCGGTTACTTCTCAACAGTGTGTCGGGAATTTTTCAACGAGATGTCGGCCCGACTCAGGTAAGGACGAGGTTCACCCGACAGATCGGACAGGCTGAGGGGGTCCATCGCGGCACCCCGTGCAAGGGCATCTGCCCGGCTAGAATCACGACGCCATGTCGGTTCGAACCGGCACACCTTCCCGGACGAAGAGACGGACGCCGATGACCCCCACGCCGAGCGGCCCCGCCGGACGCACCGGCCGCAGGCGCGGCCCCAGCAAGGGCGACCTCAAGGAAGCCGCCCTCCTGGACACCGCCTACACCCTGCTGACCGAGAAGGCGCTGGCGGCGATCAGCGTGGAGGACCTCACCCGGGGCGCGGGGATCTCCCGCTCGCAGTTCTACTTCTACTTCGACTCCAAGGACGCCGTGATGCTCGCGCTCGCCGAGCGCATCACCGAGGAGATCCGCACCACCGTCGCCGGCTTCCACACCGGGGCCGACGGCAGCGTTCCGGACCTGCGCAAGGCGATCGCCGGTTACCTGCACCGATGGCGCACCCAGGGGCCCGTCCTGCGGGCGATGTCGCTGCACGCCGAGAGCGATCCGGCCCTGAACGGCTTCTGGACCGGCATCACGGACGACCTGCTGGCCGGGATCGTGGCCTCCGTCGAACGCGGCCAGCGCGCCGGGCACTTCGCCCCGCCACCGCCGCGCCCCCAGGACCTCGCGCACGTTCTCTTCGCGATGCTGTGGCGTACGGGATACGAGTTCTCCACCACCCCGATGACCCGCGCCGACGAAAGGCGCCTGGTCGACACCGTCGCCGTCGTCTTCGAGCGCACGCTGGGCATCCGCCGCCCCGCGTGAGGCGTTTAGGAGCCTGACACCTGGGCGGCCCGGTGTGCGGCCACGTCGCGGACGCACAGAGCGGCGTGTGCCACGGCCCGCTGAGCCGGATCGGTGGCGTCGAAGCCACAGGTACTGGCCAGGCGCGAGAGGCGGTAGTCGACGCTGTTGGGATGCACATGCAGCTCCGCCGCGGTGCGCCGCCGGTCGCACCCGTGCCGCAGGTAGGTCCGCAAGGTCTCCTCCCAGTCCTGGTGGTCGTCGAGCGGCGCGAGACGCTCCAGGAGAAGCTCGAAGGCCGGTCCGGGGCGGGTGAGCTGGTACTCGACCAGCACCTCCGCCAAGTGGTAGACGCCTGCGGGGCGGCGCACGGCCACAGCGATCTCCGCGACGTCGGCGCATTGCGCGGCGGCCGCCGGAATGTCGGCCACCGCGACGGCGGCGGCCCCCACGTGCACCGTCCCGTCGAGGACGTCGATGAGACTCAGCAGGCCGCGGTAGGCGCGGTCCGTGGCGGACGGCACGGCGGCGGGCACCGGCAGGAGCGCGACGGCGGTGGGGTCGCCGACGACGGCGAGGACATCGCCCTCGCTGTGCTCCGCGAGGACGCGCTGAATGGTGTTCGCGCGACGGTGATGGGCGACCAACGGCGGACCGCCCTCGACGGCCGGGCCGGACAGGTGCATTGACAGCACGAGGTAGCGCTCGGCCAGGGACAACCCGGCCCGGTGCGCGGCGGCAGCCGGATCCTCGCCCGCCAGGAGTGCGGCGTACACGCCGTAGCGGGCGTCGCGCTCGCCGGCGCTCAGGCGTGCCGCCTCGTGGTGGTAGCCGCGCAGGACCAGGGTGGTGACGGCGAGCAGGTGGGTGTGCGTGCGCGCGGTGAGCCGGAGCAGCCCGGCGGCGTCCGCGTCCCCGACCTCGTCCAGGACCGCTTCCCAGACGGCGTTGAAGCCGAGCTGGTAGTCGCGCATCAGGTTCTCCACCGGCTGGCCCTCGCTGGCGCGCCGGGCAGCGGACGCCACCAGGTCCGCGGCGTCGTCCTCGGTGACCGGGCGGTCCTCGGGGCTCTGTAGGGCGCGCACGAAGAGGTCGATGTTGTAGCCGACGATCCAGGGAAGATCCGCGTCGGGCGAGGACGCGGCGAGGCGCGCCAGGACGCGCTCGACGAGCTGCCTGCGCCGTCCGCCGATCCACTGCGCCGCGGCGACGCCGTCGATGGTCAGCGGTTCGCCGTTTGGAGATGTCACAACGTGAGCGTCGCACAGTTTGGTCGTGGATCAATTTCTGTTGTGCCCGGATTAAGGGAGGGTCGAAGCCGTACCGCACCTAGAGGCCGATGAGGGCAGCGACATGACGACCACACGCGAGGACCTTCAGTGGCCGGCGGGCCCGGCCACCGCGACTCCCGGAGCGACCATCAGGGACACCGAATTCCTCGGCCTCAAGGTCCTGGACGCCTGGCAGCGCGACCTGGACGCCCGCGGCCTGCGGGCCACCGGATCGGACAGCCACCACGCCTACATCGCG
Source organism: Streptomyces sp. NPDC002790 (assembly GCF_040295505.1). Lineage (NCBI taxonomy): Bacteria > Bacillati > Actinomycetota > Actinomycetes > Kitasatosporales > Streptomycetaceae > Streptomyces > Streptomyces sp. NPDC002790. The sequence goes on from NZ_JBEOVM010000015.1 coordinate 50,203, forward strand.
TCGCTGGTGCAGCGCCTCGCCCAGGTCGGAGTGGGCGAAGTGCGCCAGGAGACGCTGCCGCTGCGGCGGTGGACCCCCCAGCGGTGGCAGCTCACCCTCGACGGCGAGCCCGGCGGTGAGGCACGGCCCGTCGAGGTTCCGCTGGTCTCCCCGGTCGCCTACTCGGGCCGCACCTGCGCCGATGGCGTGATCGCCCCGCTGTCCGCGGAACCGGTCACCGGGCGGATCGGCGTGGTCGACATCGCCCTGCCCGCGCTCCAGGCCCAGGTCTTCGACGAACTCGACTGGGGCGACCCCCAGGAAGTCCGGCACGACGCCGACTACGACCCGGCCACCCCCTACGAGCGGGTGTGGCTGAGCCAGGACTCCATGCGCGAACACCTCGACCGGTTCGCCCGCGTCGGCGCGAGCGGCCTGATCCTCGTCGTCGACCTGCCCGCTGAGGCCCTGAGGGAGGGCTATCTCCTCTACGACGGCGTGCACCGCGGCCTGCCGGCCGTGTTCGTCAGCCGCGAGCAGGGAGCCCTGCTGCGCGCGGCCGCCGCGGAAGGCCGGGAGGCCACGCTCGTCCTCGAAGCCCGTGTCGAGGACGTCGAGACCGCCAACGTGCTGGGCCTGATTCCCGGAGCATCTGACGAACTGGTCGTCCTGCACTCGCACACCGACGGCACGAACGGCCTGGAGGACAACGGCCCGGAAGCCATCCTCGCCATGGCCCAGTACCTGGCCCGCGTCCCCCAAGCAGAGCTGCCGCGCAGCGTGCTCGTCCTGCTGACCACCGGCCACTTCACCACCCACACCGCCTGGGGCCTGGAAGCCTTCCTGGAACGGCACCAGGACGACCTGGTGCCGCAGATCGCCGCCGCGCTGTGCCTGGAACACCTCGGCGCCCGTCCCTGGCCGCACGACCAGCAGGAGGGCGTTCCGGCGCGCCAGCACGAGTTCGGGTGCACCTTCGCCAGCCCGCACCAGGCCGTCATCGACGCCGTACGCCGCGGCCTGGACCGTGCCGCGGTGACCGAGTCACGCGTACTGCGGCCCTTCGTCCCCGACACCACCGGCCGCTCCCCGGACGGCACGACCTGGCCCGGCGACGGCAGCGCCTTCTGGCACACCGCCGGCCTGCCCTCGGCGAACTTCATCACCGGCCCCGGCTACCTCCTCAACGCCGAACCCGTCATGGACTTCATCGACGTAGAAGCGATGCGCCGGCAGGCCATCGCCTTTACCGAGACCGTCATCGAACTGTGCACCGTGCCCTTCGCCGACCTGCACACCCGCCGGAACACGCAGTGAGCGCCGCGCCCCTCGAACACACGCGCCCAGACGTGCGGGAGACGGTGAGATCGCGGACCGGCATGGTGAGGGTGGGCATCGGACTGCTCCTTGGCACTGTCGCCTGGTCGATGCCGTTCGCCACCGGAACCGCCGTCCTGCTGCCCGCCCGCATCGAGGACATCGCGCCCGACCACAAAGTGACGCTGCTGGCCGTGCTCACCGCGACCGCCGCCGTCGTCGGGCTCATGTCCAACGTCGTCATCGGCGCCCTGTCCGACCGCACCCGCTCCCGGCTGGGTTCCAGGACCCCCTGGATCATCGGCGGCGGCCTGTCCACCGCCGTGTTCATGACGCTGCTCGCCGCCGGCACCAACTTCTGGGCACTGCTGGGCTGGTGGTGTCTGACCGTGGTCGGTCTCAACGCCATGACCGCGACTCTGACCGCCGTGGTGCCCGACCGTGTTCCCCCGGAACGGCGCGCCACCGTCTCCGCTCTGGTCGGCATCGGTGTCCTCATCGGAAACGCCCTGGGAGCAGTGCTCGGCGCGGCGTTCCTCGAAACCCCCGGGCGTGGCCTGGCCGTCACCGGCCTCGCCTCCACCGCGCTGGCCATCCTGGCCGTCTGCGTGGCACCCGACCTGCCCAGCACCGCCTCTGGTCCCGCCCCACGGCTGACCGTCCGCGTCCTGCTGGCCTCGGTCAAGTTCCCCAAGGGCGGTCCGGACTTCCACTGGGCGCTGTGGGGGAGGCTCCTGCTGGTCCTGGGCTACTTCATGATCAACAGCTATCAGCTGTACATTCTCACCGACCACGTCGGCCTGTCCAAGACCCGCGCGGCGGCCGCGCTCGGCATCAACTCGGTCTTCTTCCTTGCCACTGCGATCGTGGGTTCGGCGCTCTCGGGCCCCCTCTCGGACCGTACCGGTCGCCGCAAACCCTTCGTCATCGGCGCGTCCCTCGTATCGCTGGCTGCCATCGCGATCCCTCTGGCGTGGGCCACCTCGGCCGGGATGACGGCCTTCTCCTGCGTCGGCGGCCTGGCCTTCGGCTGCTACTACGCCGTGGACGCCGCACTCATGGCAGACGTCCTGCCCGACCAGACGTCACGGGCCAAGGACCTCGGCATCCTCAACGTCGCCAACACCGGCGGCCAGGCCCTGGCCCCCCTCGCCAGTTCGGCCCTGGTCGGCCTCGGCATGGGCTACTCGCCCGCATTCCTCGCTGCCATGGCCGTCTGCGCGCTCGGGGCCCTCCTTGTCGTTCCCATCCGCACCGTCCGCTGACCGACCCGGACCCCGACCACGCCTGCCCGGCCCACACCCGGCAGGGACACGGGACCTACCCCCTGAGCGGAGCACCATGACCCACGACCGGCCCCTCCCGCGCGACCCCGCCGACGTCCTCCACAGCACCCGCGTTCTACCGTCCGGAGCCGTGGTACACGTCTGGACGCCCCGTATACCGGCGCTGGCGATGGTCCAGCTGCAGCACGGTTTCGCGGAATACTCCGAGCGCTTCGTGGACCAGTACTCCCGGCTCGTGCCCCGCCTGCTGGAAAGCGGGATCGAGGTGTGGGCCATGGACCTGCTCGGACACGGCCGCTCGCCCGGGCGACGCGGTGTCGTCGACGTACGCCGTGCGGTCGAGGACCACGTCACCGTCCGGCGCGACATGCTCGCCCGTTCCCTTCCCCTGCTGGCGATCGGCCACTCTCTGGGCGGGCTCGTCACCGCGGGCAGCATCACCGCCGACGAGACGGGGGTGTCTGGAACCGTCCTCCTCGCACCCGCTCTCCCACCCCATCTCCCCACGCCGGCACGGGCGCTCCTCGGCCTCGCCACCCGTCTCCTGCCCGCGGCGCCCGCCCCCCTCCCGGCCGCTCCCTCAGCCGAGCTGACGCGCCGCCCGGATGTGGTGCGGCAGGCGCAACAGGACGCGCTGATGGCCCACGTACGATTGCCGTTGCTCGTGGCCACCAGCTCTCTCGACGTCGCGGCAGCCGTCTGGTCGGGCGCCTCACGGTGGCAGGCGCCGTGTCTCATCGCGCACGGCACCGCCGACACCTCGACCGATCCCCGCGCCAGCCCTCGGCTCGCCGGACTCCTGACCGCACCGGGCAGCTCGTACCTGCCGGTGCAAGGCGGCCGGCACGAACTGCTCCACGACGACGATGCCGAAATGGTCTTCGGACACGTACGGGCGTTCGTCGGCCGCCACCTCGGTCTCGGACCGTCGCGGATGCGCCGGCTGTAGGGGATCGACGACGCCAAGACCCACTGTGGGCCGGCCTGGAGCAGCGCGGAGTGGGTCCTGGAGGCGTGCGTCAGAATCGAGCACGGGAACGTCCGCAGCGCACCTACCGCACATGGGCGTTTTGCCGGGAAAATTCGCCGCAGCGTGCTGACCTGTGACGCTTGCCCCGTGTTTTCGTTTCACATGTTTCCGTGACGCATCATGTGGAGTGCGTGGCGATTCTGGAACCGGTGAGGAAGGATGCCTGACCTGCGGTTTTGCCTGCGTGTATTATGTGCGGTTTGGGTGTTGCGGACGATATCTTGTCGCTCATTTGACGCTCGTTCTGATGGAGTGTCAGGCTTTCTGGAGTGTAGGTCGGACACTCTGCCGCCTGCCTGGGTATGGCGCGCCGTGGGTTGTATTGAGGCTTGGTAGTGCCGCTGATCTGATCGGCTTGCTGTCCAACCGGCTGAGTCTCCTATCGGCCCGACAGGTCTTTGGACTTCTGTGGGAGCCGCTGCCGGAGTTCGGCCAGTACGCATCCGTAGCACGAGTCTCGCGCGGCGCACCGCCGATCGCCCCTCGGCTGACGCGCGAGTGCATCCAGCCCATGCGCCGTTCTGTACAGACTGCAGGACCTTGACTCCGCGATCTCCAGGAACGACCTAGCTGTTCTGCCTTGGGAGGTTGTGGACGGTGATGTAGGTCTCGGTTGGGGATCTTGAACGAGTGAGGGCCTTCCGGGTTCGGTGTGGATTGCGACGTCTACACCGACCGAAAGGCCCTCGTGTCCCACCGTAATGCACCCCTGACCGAGACCGGACGACTGCGTCTGGCCCGCTGCGTTGTCGAGGACGGGTGGCCCCTGCGCCGGGCCGCCGAGCGCTTCCAGGTCTCGCCGACCACGGCCCAGCGGTGGGCCACCCGCTACCGCGCACTCGGCGAGGCGGGCATGTCGGACCGCTCCTCACGCCCGCACCACAGCCCGCGCCGCACGGCGACCCGCACCGAGCGCCGGATCGTCAAGGTCCGCGTCCTGCGCCGCTGGGGACCGGCCCGCATCGCCTACCTCCTCGGGCTGAACCCGGCCACCGTCCACCGGATGGTGTCCCTTGTCGTGGTGTACGGGATCAGCGGCTGGGAGTGCGCGGGCGTCTGCCCGGGGCGCACTTCCACGAGTGCGGCCCGCTCCCTCAACAGGGGGTGGGCCACCGCGTAACTCTCCTTGGTGAACGCCCAGTTCAACCACGAGGAGTGCACGATGGCCCTGTCCCAGTCTGAACTGATACGGCTCCTTGAGTCACTACGCTCGACCGACGGAATCGAGCTCGTCCGCGCCATCGCCGAGCGCATGGTGCAGGAACTGATCGAGGCCGAGGCAAGTGTCCGCATCGGTGCGGAGTGGAACGAGCACACGCCGACGCGGACCACTGTCCGCAACGGGCATCGCGAGAAGGTGCTGACCACACTGGCCGGAGACCTGGACCTGGAGATTCCCAAGGTCCGCACCGGCGGCTTCTTCCCCAGCCTGCTGGAGCGACGGCGCCGCATCGACCAGGCCCTCTACGCGGTCATCATGGAGGCATACGTGCACGGCGTCTCCACCCGCAGGGTCGATGACGCGGTCAAAGCGCTCGGCGGGGACAGCGGGATCTCCAAGTCTGAAGTCTCACGGATCTGCACGATGCTGGACGAGCCGCTGACCGCATTTCGCACCCGCCGGCTGGATCATGTCCGCTTCCCCTACGTCTACTTGGACGCGACCTACTGCAAGGCGCGAGTGAACCATCAGATCGTCTCGCGGGCCGTCGTGGTCGCCACCGGCATCACCGAGGACGGAGGCCGCGAGGTCCTGGGACTGATGGTCGGGGACAGTGAGAGCGAGGCGTTCTGGAAGGGGTTCCTGCGCTCGCTGCGAGAGCGCGGCCTGTCCGGGGTCCGTCTGGTCATCACCGACCAGCACGCCGGGCTGGTCGCCGCGGTCCGCAAGGTGATGCTCGGCGCCGCCTGGCAGCGGTGCAGGGTTCATTTTCTGCGGAATGCCTTCAGTGTGATCGACCGGGATTCCGGTGAAATGGTCGCCGCGACGGTCCGCACGATCTTTACCCAGCCCACCGCCGGCCTCGTGCGGACTCAGCTGGACACCGTCGCCGACATGCTCGGCACCCAGTTCCCCAAGGTCAAAGCCATGTTGCTTGAGGCGAAAGAGGACCTGACCGCATTCGCGGACTTCCCACCGCGGCACTGGAAGAAGATCCAGTCGACAAACCCGTTGGAACGGGTGAACCGGGAGATCAAGCGCAGGATCGACGTCGTCCAGGTCTTTCCCAATGACGATGCGCTCATCCGGCTGGTCACTGCCGTGCTCTTCGAGATGCACGACGAGTGGATCGCCTTTCCCCGCCGATACCTCCCCGAAGGCAGCATGGGCGAGATCTACCGCGAACTCTCCGAAAGCGCCCCGGCGCTACCCAACACCCCAAACACGCCCGCCAGTTGATCCCCAACGCCACGACAAGGGACACGACCATGGCAAAGGCTCCCGCTACCGAGTCGCCGGCATCCCCGGCGTCCGGGACAAGTCGTTCGACACGCTTGAGGACGCCAAGGCGTGGCTGCGACAGTCGGGCACCGACAGCGAGCGCGGTGAGTTCGTCGATCCCCGTGATGGTTCCATCACGCTCGATGACTACGTGATCCGGTACTGGCAGGCGGGAGTTCGGGGTGCGCCTGGCACGGTGAAGCGCATCGACGAGCGGGTCCGACTTCACATCCAGCCCCGTCTTGGCCAGGTTTCCCTGCGCGACATCACGCCGTCGGTACTTCGGGGCTACATCGCCGCGTTGGAGAGCGAGTGTGCGCCCCGCTATGCACGGCAGATCCTCACGTCTCTCTCGAACATCTTCGAGACCGCCATCGACGACAAGCGTCTGCTGCGCAACCCGATGCGAGCCAAGTCGGTGCGCTGGCCGAAGGCGCCGGAGGATCAACGTGAAGCATGGCCGCTGGAGACCGCGATCCGGGTCTGTGACGCGCTCAGCCCGCGCTACCGCATTGCCGCCGTCGTCGCGTTGGGTTGTGGACTGCGGCAGGGCGAAGTGTTCGGGCTGTCACCAGAGGACGTTGACTTCTCGCGAGGGGTGCTGCGCGTACGTCGGCAGGTGCAGCTTCTCCACGGGCGCTTGTACTTCACACTGCCGAAGGGCGGTAAGACGCGCGTCGTCGACATGCCTCAAGCGGTCGCCTCGGCGCTGGCCGCGTACTTCTTGGAGTTTCCGGCCGTCGAGGTCGAGCTGCCCTGGGGCGGTCCGGAGGCCGAACGCGAGAGGATGAAGTTCCCGCTCATCCTGACCACGACGTACGGCAATGCCCTCCGGGCGAACATCTTCAACGTCGACGTGTGGAAGCCCGCCCTGGCAGCGGCCGGCGTCATCCCCCGTCGGAAGAAGGACGAACGCTGGAAGGCATCCCGCAGGGACGGGTTCCATGTCCTGCGGCACACCTACGCCTCGATCATCCTTGAGGCGGGCGAATCGGTGGTCACTCTGGCCCGCTGGCTGGGCCACTCGAGCCCGACCATCACTCTTGACTTCTACGCCCACTTCATGCCGGAGGCCGGCGGGAAGGGACGCGGTGCGATCGACGCTCTGCTCGACCGGCCTGCCCACGTCGCCACAGCCACATAGAAGAAGCGATTCCTCGAAGTCAGAGGGAAGAGGGGTGCAGCATGTGCTGCACCCCTCTTCGCGTTCTGTGGTCCAGCAGTTCGCTTACGGTCAGTGGCGATCGGCGCTGCCTGCGGACGTCTACCTGGGAGGCCCCGACAAGGCCGCCGTACTCGACTGGGGAGTATTGGCCGCAGTGGGGCGCATTCCATTCTCCCCAGATTCTCCCCAGGGGGGCCGAGTGAGTGCGCGCTACGCCCACTCGCCTCTGCAGTTCCGTGGGGAAAGGCGTTTGCCGGGCCGGTTACTCACAGCCAGTCCCGCCGCTTGAAGATGACGTACAAACTGGTACATACAACCGCCATCAGGATGATGGCGAAGGGGTATCCCGCTACCCAGTGCAACTCCGGCATGTGGTCGAAGTTCATGCCGTAGATGGTGCCGACCAGCGTCGGGGCGAAGAGGATCGCGGCCCACGACGAGATCTTCTTGATCTCCTCGTTCTGCTCGAAGCCGGCTTCCGCCAGTGCCCGCATCTCCGCGTTCTGCTGCTGCGTGACCAGCGTCGCGTTCACCGTGAGGATGTCGGCGAGGGCCTGGCGGAAGGAGTCGACGCGTTCGCTGGTGTGCGTGACATGGTCGGCCACGTCGCGGAGGTAGCGCTGGAGTTCCTCGTCCGTGCCGTATTTCGCGAAGCCCGCCATCAGGGCGTGCAGCATGCCGACCAGGGGCCGGGTCGCGCGCTGGAACTCGACCATTTCCCGGGAGAGTTCGTAGATGCGGCGCGAGACGGCGGGCGCGCCGGAGAAGACCTCCGTCTCGATCTCGTCGATGTCGTTCTGGACGCCGGACACCACCGGCGCGTAGCCGTCGACGACCGCGTCCAGGATGGCGTAGAGGACCGCCTCCGGGCCGAGTCGCAGCAGGTCGGGGTTGGCCTCCATGCGGTGGCGGACCGCCGAGAGGTCGGGGGCCGCGCCGTGTCGGACCGTGATGACGAAGTCGGGGCCCACGAACACGTGCAGCTCGCCGAAGTCGACCTCCTCCTGCGCGTCCAGATAGCGGGCCGCGCGCAGCACGACGAAGAGGGTCTCGCCGTAGCGCTCCAGCTTGGGACGCTGGTGTGCCTCCATCGCGTCCTCGACGGCGAGCTCGTGCAGGTCGAACTCGGCCGCCAGCGACTTGAGTTCAGAGTCGGAAGGGCGGGCCAGGCCGATCCACGCCATCGTGCGCGGCTTCTCGCGCAGCTGCCGATAGGTGTCCGTGAGGGTGTCGGGCGTCGCGACCCGCACCCCGTCCCGGTACAGCTCCGCGTTCACCACACTGGCCTGGTCCTGCGCCGCCGGGGCGGCCGTGGGCGTGGCCGGCGGTTCGGAGGGCGGGGGTGCCGGGTCGGCCGACCGGCGCCAGGAGTAGCGGCGCGCCCCACCTTGTTCGTTCCGGCCGGTTCGGCCCTGCCGTCGTGACATCGCCGCCTCCCCTCCATGGTTACGCTGCCGGGTCCCCGGCAGCGTAACCAGTGAAGGTGACACCACGGTGCAGCGCATCGCGGACAGCGCATGACCTAGTTCCCGGCTAACTTCCTCGTATGACGACGCAGCCGATGACAGCCCGCGCCCTGGGGCGCGCCACCCTGGAGCGCCAACTCCTGCTCGACCGGAGCCCGTTGAGCGCCGAGGCCGCCGTCGACCGGCTGCTCGGCCTGCAGGCGCAGGAGGTCCGTCCGCCGTATCTCGCGCTCGCCGCGCGCCTCGCCGACTTCACCCCCGCCGCGCTCTCCACTGCCCTGGAGCGGCGCCGCGTGGCCCGGCTCGTCACCATGCGCTCCACCATCCACCTGCACACCGCCGACGACTGCATGACGCTGCGCCCCCTCGTGCAGGCCGCCCGCGACCGGGAGTTGCGGATGTTCCGCAAGGGTCTCGTCGGCGTAGACCTGGACCGGCTCACCGACCTGACCCGGCGGTACGTCGAGGAGGAGCCGCGTACCCCGAAGGAGGTCCGGGAGCTGCTCCTGAAGCACTGGCCCGACGCCGACCCGCAGGCCCTCACCATCGCCGCCCGTGGCTGCCTGCCCCTCGTCCAGGTCACACCGCGCGGTCTGTGGCGGCGCAGCGGCGGGGTGCGGCTGACCACCGCCGAGCACTGGTTCGGCAGGGCCACCGAGCCGGCGCCCGCCCCCGACGACACGATCCTGCGCTACCTCGGCGCCTTCGGTCCCGCCTCGGTGAAGGACTTCCAGCAGTGGGCCGGCATCACCCGCACCAAGGAGGCCTTCGAGCGGCTGCGGCCCCGGCTCGTGACCTTCCGCGACGAGCACGGCGTCGAGCTGTTCGACCTGCCCGATGCTCCTCGGCCCGACGAGGACACCCCGGCTCCGCCTCGGCTGCTCGCCGAGTTCGACAATCTGCTGCTGTCCCACGCAGACCGTACCCGAGTGATCCACGAGGTCGATCGGGGTCGCAACTGGCAGGTGAACACCGCCTATTTGACCTTTCTCGTGGATGGGTTCCTGGCGGGGCTTTGGACCCTGAAGGAGAATGGGGACGCGGGCAGTGTGCTCACCCTTGAACCCTTCCGGAAGCTCACGCGCGCGCAGCGGGAGGAACTCGTCGCCGAAGCGGAGCGCACCGTGGTGGTCCTGGAGGCGCCGGGGCCGGTCACCGTGGACTTCGGGACCGTGCGCGCGTAGGCCAGGTCGCTCAGTCCGCGCGGCCCGTCGCTGCCACCGTCACACCGAGGCCTATCAGCGCGAAGCCGCCCGTCCCGCCGATCATCGAGAGCCGCCGGTCCGAGCGCGCGAACCAGGTGCGGGCCGCCGACGCCGTGAGCCCCCACAGCGTGTCCGTGACCAGGCCGATGGAGATCGGAATCAGGCCCAACAGCAGCATCTGCGTGGTGATGTGCCCCGCATCGTGGTTCACGAACTGCGGGAGCACCGCGGCGAAGAACACGATGCCCTTCGGGTTCGTGACCCCCACGAGTACCCCGTCGGCCACCGTGCGCAGATCGCCGCGCGGCGGTCCCGCCGGGCCCCGGATGTCCGAGGCCTTCAGGTCGCGCCGGTGCCGGAAGGCTTGCACGCCCAGGTATACGAGGTACGCCGCGCCCGCCAGCTTCACCGCCAGGAACAGTCCCGCCGACCGCTCCACGAGCGCGCCGATCCCGAGTGCCACCGCGACCACCAGCAGGTACGAGCCGGCGACGTTGCCGAGTGCCGTCGCCACCGCGGTGCGTCGGCCGTGTGCGAGTGCCCGTCCGATCACGAACAGCACGCTCGGTCCCGGGATCACGATCACCAGCAGCGACATCGCCGCGAACGCCAAGTACCGGTCCATGGACACCATGTCCGCGTCCTCCTTCCACGTTCCCACGTCACGGGGCTCCGCCCCGGACCCCGCTGCTCAATCGCCGCAGGGGCTTGATTGGCTCGATCGCCGCGCGGGGGATTGAAAGACCTGCTCGATCGCCGCAGGGGCTAAATGATCTGCTCGCCCGCCGCAGGGGCTTGAAGGGTTACGGCAGTATCCCCGCCCGTCGAGCCGCCACCACCGCCTCTCCCCGCGTGTGCGTTCCCAGCTTTCGCATGGCGGAGCGGAGATAGCCCTTTACGGTTTCCGGGCGCAGGCCGAGCCGTTCGCCCGCCCCCGCGTTCGTCGCGCCCGAGGCCACGCACGCGAGTACGTCCACCTCGCGCGGCGTGAGCGTCACCGGTGCCTCCGCGGGCCGCACCGGATCCGAGGCCAGGGCCAACGTGCCGCACACCGCGAGCAGTTCGCCCCGCAGGCCCGGGTCGACCAGCTTCGGCGCGAGTGCGCGCAGCGCCCCGTGTGCTTCGCGGACCGCTTCCCACGCCCCGGCGTCCTCGGTGGCCGGGGTGCGCGTCAGGGCCAGCAGCGACTGCACCTCGTCGCGCACCACGAGGGCCTGCTCCACGTCCCGCGCCGCCGCCATCGCCGCGTCGAGGGCCCGGTCGCCGAGCGGCCGGGCCGTGCGCAGCGCCCCGTACAGGACACCCCGCACCCGGCGCCGTACGACGACGGGCACCGCGAGCACCGAGTGCAGGCCCTCGGCCGCGACCGCGGCGTCGTACTCGTGGCTGATGTGCCGCGAGCCCTGGTAGTCGGTGACGGCGCACGCCCTGGCGAGGGAGAGGGCCTTGCCGCCCAGGCCGCTGCCCGCCGCGATACCGAGCCCGTGCAGCGCGTGGGTCGCCGCGCCGCTGAGCTCGGCGATCCGTACCTGGCCCGCCGCCTGCCCGGCCGCCCGGCCCGCGCCCGCGGTCAGCCCGCCGAATGCCACCGGAAGCCCGGTACCCCGGCGCAGCCGCACCAGCGCAGCCCGCATCTCGACCGCCTCGGCCGTTCCTGCGTTCACCGTCCATCACCTCGCCGCACACGGTTCACCCCCGTATGGGGGTGGTGAGACCTGCGTCACTCACTACACGATGGCAGACACGACCCGCGACGGTGCGGGACATGCGGTGGAACCCGGGCCACCCAAGGACATACGGAGCGCACATGACGACGGCGAACGGACCGATGGCGAACGGACCGACGGCGAGCGGACCCACGCAGCAGTTCCGCGCAGCCCGTGACTTCCTGTTGCGGCACGCACGGGACTACGAGGCGGCGTACGAGGGCTTCTCCTGGCCCCGCCCCGAGCGCTTCAACTGGGCCCTCGACTGGTTCGACGTCATCGCCGAAGGCAACGACAAGATCGCGCTGCACATCGTCGAGGAGGACGAATCCGAGGCGCGGTTCTCCTTCGACACCGTGCGCCGCCGCTCCAACCAGGTCGCCAACTGGCTGCGCGGGCACGGGGTCGGCGCGGGCGACCGTGTGCTGCTCATGCTCGGCAACCAGGTCGAGCTGTGGGAGGTGATGCTCGCCGCGATGAAGCTGCGGGCCGTCGTCATCCCCGCCACACCGCTGCTCGGCCCCGCCGATCTGACCGACCGCGTGGAGCGCGGCCGCGCCCGGCATGTCGTCGCACGCCCCGAGGACGTCGCCAAGTTCGGCGAGGTGCCGGGGGAGTACACCCGGATCGTGGTCGGCGCGGCCGCGGCCGGCGAGGGCTGGCTCGCCTACGAGGACGCCGCGGGCGCCCCCGACACCTTCGAGCCCGACGGGGTGACCGGCGCCGAGGACCCGCTGCTCCTGTACTTCACGTCCGGCACGACCGCCCGCCCCAAGCTGGTCGAGCACACCCACGTCTCGTACCCCATCGGGCATCTGGCGACGATGTACTGGATCGGCCTGCGCCCCGGCGACGTGCACCTCAACATCTCCTCGCCCGGCTGGGCCAAGCACGCCTGGTCGAACTTCTTCGCGCCGTGGAACGCCGAGGCGACCGTCTTCCTCTACAACTACACGCGCTTCGACGCGGGCCGCCTGATGGCCACGATGGACCGCGCGGGAGTGACGTCCTTCTGTGCGCCGCCCACCGTGTGGCGCATGCTCATCCAGGCCGACCTCACGGCCCTGCGGACGCCGCCCAGGGAGGTCCTCGCCGCGGGCGAACCGCTGAACCCCGAGGTCATCGAGCAGGTCGAGCGTGCCTGGGGCATCACCATCCGCGACGGCTTCGGGCAGACCGAGACGTCGGTACAGGTGTCGAACAGCCCCGGTCAGCGCCTCAAGGCCGGCTCCATGGGGCGTCCGAGCCCCGGCTTCACGGTCGAGCTGCTCGACCCGGTGACCGGCGAGCCCGGCGCGGACGAGGGCGAGATCAGTCTCGACCTCTCCGCACGCCCCGTCGGCCTGATGGTCGGCTACCACGGCGACCCGGAGCGCACGGCGGAGTCGATGGCGGGCGGCTTCTACCGCACCGGCGACATCGGCTCCCGCGACGCCGACGGCTACCTCACGTACGTGGGCCGCTCCGACGACGTCTTCAAGGCCAGCGACTACAAGATCAGCCCCTTCGAGCTGGAGAGCGCCCTGCTCGAACACGAGGCGGTCGCCGAGGCGGCCGTCGTGCCCGCCCCCGACGAGCTGCGGCTCGCCGTCCCCAAGGCGTACGTCGTCCTCGCCGAGGGATACGAACCGGGCCCGGACGCCGCGAAGTTGCTGTTCGAGCACTCCCGCGCGGTCCTCGCCCCGTACAAGCGCGTGCGCCGGATCGAGTTCGCCGAGCTGCCCAAGACGGTCTCCGGGAAGATCCGCCGCATCGAGCTGCGCGAGGCCACCGCCAAGGGGTCCGCCGCCGAGTACCGCGAGGAGGACTTCAAGTGAGCGCACCCGCTGGGGAGTTGTCGTACACGCACGGGACCAGCGAGGTGCCGCTCCTCGGCGACACCGTCGGGCGCAATCTGCGGCGGGTCGTCGAGGCCTGGCCCGAGCGCGAGGCGCTGGTCGACATGGCCGACGGGCGCCGCTGGACGTACGGTCAATTCGGCGCGGATGTGGGTGAGTTGGCGCGGGGTCTGCTGGCCCGTGGGATCGGCAAGGGTGACCGCGTCGGCATCTGGGCGGTCAACTGTGCCGAGTGGGTGCTCGTCCAGTACGCGACCGCGCGGATCGGCGCGATCATGGTCAACATCAACCCCGCTTACCGGGCGCACGAGTTGGCGTTCGTGCTCAAGCAGTCCGGTGTCTCGCTCCTCATCTCGTCGACCGAGCACAAGGGAACGGACTATCGCGAGCTCGTACGGCAAGTGGCGCCGGAATGCCCGGAGTTGCGCGAACAGGTCTTCATCGGCACGGAGAGCTGGGACGCCCTGGTGGCGGCCGCGGGCGGCATCACGGACGACCAACTGGTGGCCCTAGAGGCAGAGTTGTCGTGCGACGACCCGGTCAATCTCCAGTACACCTCCGGCACGACCGGCTTCCCGAAGGGCGCCACGCTCTCCCACCACAACATCCTCAACAACGGCTACTGGGTGGGCGAGACGGTCGGCTACACCGAGCACGACCGAGTGTGTCTGCCGGTGCCCTTTTACCACTGTTTTGGGATGGTGATGGGAAACCTGGGCGCCACTTCGCACGGCGCCTGCATCGTCATCCCCGGCCCGTCCTTCGAACCGGCCGCCACCCTGCGCGCCGTGCAGCAGGAGCGGTGCACGTCGCTGTACGGCGTACCGACCATGTTCATCGCGGAGTTGAACCTGCCGGACTTCGGCTCGTACGACCTGAGCAGTCTGCGTACGGGCATCATGGCGGGCTCCCCGTGCCCGGTCGAGGTGATGAAGCGGGTCGTCGCCGAGATGCACATGGCCGAGGTCTCCATCTGCTACGGCATGACCGAGACGTCCCCCGTCTCCCTGCAGACGCGCCGCGACGACGACCTGGAGCGCCGCACCGGCACCGCGGGCCGCGTCCTGCCGCACATCGAGGTCAAGGTGATCGACCCGGTCACCGGAGTCACACTGCCGCGCGGCGAACCCGGCGAACTGTGCACCCGCGGCTACAGCGTGATGCTCGGCTACTGGGACGAGCCGGAGAAGACCGCCGAGGTCATCGACGCCGGCCGGTGGATGCACACGGGCGACCTCGCGGTCATCCGCGAGGACGGCTACGGGCAGATCGTCGGACGCATCAAGGACATGATCATCCGTGGCGGCGAGAACATCTCCCCGCGCGAGATCGAGGAGTTCCTCTACGGGCATCCGAAGATCGCCGACGTCCAGGTCGTGGGCGTGCCGCACGAGAAGTACGGCGAGGAGGTGCTCGCCTGTGTGATCCTGCGCGACCCCGCGGACACGCTGACCCTCGACGAGGTGCGCGCCTTCTGTCGCGACCGGCTCGCGCACTACAAGATCCCGAGCCGGCTGCGCCTTCTGGAACGGTTCCCGATGACCGTCAGCGGGAAGGTCCGGAAGGTGGAACTCCGGCAGGGGTACGGGGAGTTGTAGAAAGGGAAACCGGGAAACCGTAGGGAAGTACCTGTAACCGTTGGGCGGGGGCCGTCACAAGCCCCTTCGCATGCACACCCTGGGCCACCGGTCCAGGCCGTGCTCGGCCTCGGCCGCGCGGATCGCGCGCAGCCCGGGTGTGAGTTCGGCCCCGGAAAGCCGGCGGAAACCGAGGCGCTCGTAGTACGGGGCGTTCCACGGGACGTCGGCGAACGTGGTCAAGGTGAGACCGGTCAGGCCCTGGCCGCGCGCGCAGTCGGCGGCGCACGCGATCAGGGTCTGACCCACGCCCCGGCGGGCGGCGTCGGGGTGCACGGTGACCTGCTCGATGTGGAGGGCGCCGTCGACGACTTCGGCGACGAGGTAGGCGACGATCCCGGTCTCATCGGCCGCGACCCATGCGTGGCCCGCCTGCCGGAATCGCTCCAACTCGGCGACGGTGGGCGGCTCGTCGTCGGCAATCGCGGCCATGCCGACCGTACGGAAGATCTCGCCCGCGGCCGACTCGATGGCCTGGAGGCGGGGGAGGTCGGCGGGCTCGGCGCTGCGGATGATCACCCGGCCAGTATGTCGAGGGACCGCTGGTCACTCACGCGCATTTACGTCCCGCTCGCTATCAGCTCGTCCGCCGGGCTGTTCACCGGCTGCGGTATGCCGGCCAGGTCGAGGACGAACAGCGGGACGCCCAGGGCGTCGGCGCGGGCGCTGGCCTCGTCCACGTAACCCGCGAGGGAGAAGTAGGCGCAGGCCGCGGACTCCGTCATCGACTGCAACCACAGGCACTCCACGTCGCGCAGCGTCGCGGGCCGCACCGACGGCTCGACCTGGGCGACGACCCCGCTCGCCGCGAGCGCGATGCCGGAGGGTGGGTCCTGGTCGGCCCTGCGTACGTCGTCGTAGCCGAGCCAGCGCAGATACAGCGCCACGGCCGTCACGGCGTCGCGCGCGGTGCGGATGGCGACGGGCTGGAAGGCGGGGCGCGGGGGCGCGGCCGTGCGCGGCAGCGGGATGTGGGCGGGCGCGGGGGCCTGGTCGTCGAGGACGGGGACGCGCAGCACCGAGCCGCAGGCGCAGCCGAGCTCGGGCCGGGGCCATCGGTCGCGGCGCCCGCACAGGGGGCAGCGCAGGGTCATCCAGTCGTCGTCCCAGGTGCGGTCGGACACGGGAACGGGGGCGGCGCCGCGCACCATCGGTGGCGCGACGGGTGCGCCGCAGGCGCAGGGGAGGGCCTGGGGTGCGTACAGATGCTCGCGCCGGCAGGTGGGGCAGCGCAGGTGGGCGGGCTCGGCCATGGCAACTCCCCCTCGGTCCTGCCCCGGGAACGGATCGACGTCAGTCTCATCATCCACCTTGACGGCCTCCAAAGCGCCCCTCTACATTGCTTCCATATAGCAGAACCTAGTTTCCACATCGTGAAAGTAGCCCGAAAGGGTCGCTGGAGCGAAACAGGGGGCTGGGGGACGGAATTCAGAGCTCGCCGCGGGGCGCGACGGGAGCGCGAATCCGACAGCCACAGCCGTAGCCGTAGTCGTACAGCCGAAGAGGCGTACGCAGTCACAGCAGGAGTCGGGAGCACTCATGGCTCGAATGACCGCCGCCCGCGCGGCCGTTGAGATCCTCAAGCGCGAGGGCGTCACGAACGCGTTCGGCGTGCCCGGTGCCGCCATCAACCCCTTCTACAAGGACCTCAAGGAGAGCGGTGGCATCGACCACACGCTCGCTCGCCACGTCGAGGGCGCCTCGCACATGGCCGAGGGCTTCACCCGGGCCAACCCGGGCAACATCGGTGTCTGCATCGGCACTTCGGGTCCCGCGGGGACCGACATGATCACCGGCCTGTACTCCGCCACGGGCGATTCGATCCCGATCCTGTGCATCACGGGTCAGGCGCCGAGCCACCTCCTGCACAAGGAGGACTTCCAGGCCGTCGACATCGCCTCGATCGCCAAGCCCGTCGCCAAGATGGCGGTGACGGTCCTGGAGGCCGCGCAGATCCCGGGCATCTTCCAGCAGGCCTTCCACCTGATGCGTTCGGGCCGTCCGGGGCCGGTCCTCATCGACCTTCCGATCGACGTCCAGCAGACGGAGATCGAGTTCGACCCGGAGACGTACGAGCCGCTGCCGATCTACAAGCCGGCCGCGAGCCGCGCCCAGATCGAGAAGGCGATCAAGCTCCTCGTCGCGTCCGAGCGGCCGCTGATCATCGCGGGCGGCGGCATCATCAACGCGGACGCGTCCGACCTGCTCGTCGAGTTCGCCGAGGTCACCAACACGCCTGTCATTCCTACGCTGATGGGCTGGGGCACGATCCCCGACGACCACGAGCTGAACGCGGGCATGGTGGGCCAGCAGACCGGCCACCGGTACGGCAACGCCACGTTCCTGGAGTCGGACTTCGTCCTCGGCATCGGCAACCGGTGGGCCAACCGGCACACGGGTTACAAGCTGGACGTCTACCAGGGCGAGCGGAAGTTCGTGCACGTCGACATCGAGCCGACGCAGATCGGCAAGATCTTCGCGCCGGACTACGGGATCGCGTCCGACGCCAAGTCGGCCCTAGAGCTGTTCGTCGAGGTCGCGAAGGAGCTGAAGGCGGCCGGTGAGCTGCCGGACCGCTCCGCGTGGGTCGCCTCGCACCTGGAGCGCAAGGAGACCCTCCAGCGCCGTACGCACTTCGACGACATCCCCATGAAGCCGCAGCGCGTCTACGAGGAGATGAACAAGGCGTTCGGCAAGGACACGCGGTACGTCACGACGATCGGTCTGTCGCAGATCGCCGGTGCGCAGATGCTGCACGTCTACAAGCCGCGGCACTGGATCAACTGCGGCCAGGCGGGGCCGCTCGGCTGGACGATTCCGGCGGCGCTCGGTGTCGCGAAGGCCGACCCTGACACGCAGGTCGTGGCGCTGTCCGGCGACTACGACTTCCAGTTCATGATCGAGGAGCTGGCGGTGGGGGCGCAGCACCGCATCCCGTACGTCCATGTCCTCGTCAACAACGCCTACTTGGGCCTTATCCGCCAGGCCCAGATCGGCCTCGACATCAACTTCCAGGTCAACCTGGAGTTCGAGAACCAGAACAGTCCCGAGCTGGGTGTCTACGGGGTCGACCACGTCAAGGTCGCCGAGGGGCTCGGCTGCAAGGCGATCCGCGTGACGGATCCGGCGGAGCTCGGCGCCGCGTTCGAGCAGGCCAAGAAGATGGCCCAGGAGTTCCAGGTCCCGGTCGTCGTCGAGGCGATCCTGGAGCGCATCACGAACATCTCCATGAGCCCGACGGCGGACATCAGCGCGGTCAAGGAGTTCGAGGAGCTGGCTACGGAGCCGGCTCACGCGCCTACGGCCATCCGGCCCCTGAAGGTCTGACAGCCGCACCGCGTACGAGGCGGGCCCCCGGTTCCACGGAGCCGGGGGCCCGTCCTTCGTTGTGCCGGGGGGCGTTGCCCGGAGCGGTGGGCGGCGCCGGTGGCGGTTGTTGTTGCGCGGCGCCGGGGCTTTGCCGGGGTCGGCGCCTTACGCGACTGTTGCGGAGCGCACCGGTCCACCCCTTCGGCTGCGCCGGTGCCCGCTCACCTCCCACCCGCCCGCCGCCTCCGGGGGCTTCGGCCCCGCGGGGTCGGGCTTATGGCTGCTGTGATGGCTCCGCAGCGTCGGGGAACGGGTGGTGCTGGTTGTTGTTGCGCGGCGACGGGGTTCGGGGCATCTGCCGGGGTCGACGCCTCACGCGCCCGTTGCGCGGCGTCGGGGCTTTGCCGGGGTTGGCGCCTTACGTGGTCGGTGCGCGGCACTGGGGCTTCGCTGGGGTCGGCACCGGTCCACCCCTTCGGCTGCGCCGGTGTCCGCTCACCTCCCACCCGCCCGCCGCCTCCGGGGGCTTCGGCCCCTCGGGGTCGGGGCCTGCACCGGGGACCCGGGGCTTTGCCGGGGCGGCGTCGGTAGTGATGGTTGCGCGGCACTTGGGCCCGCGGGCCATGCCGTGGCCGGTGCCTGCCATCTCCGTCGCGCGGCACCGTGGCGCCGCCTTGCCCACCCTGCCGCCCAAGGCGGTGGCGGCCCGACGCCCAAGGCGGGGAGCCGTGACCGACGGCAAACACCCCTCGGCGGGGCTGGCGCTGGTAGCACGCCGGAAGCGGCACCCCGTCGCGCCGAGGCCCCCGGAGGGGGCGGGGGGTGGGAGACGACCGGGGGAGTGAGAACGAGCGCGCCGCTCAACGCCGAGGCGAGTACCTCAAGTCCCCGCGGCGCGGAGGCAACTACCTCAAGTCCCTGCGGCGCGGAGGCGATTGCCTCAAGTCCGCGCGGTGCGGAGACCACCACCGCAAGCCTCTGAGGCCTCAAGTTCCTACGGCGCGGAGGCGACTACCTCAACCCCTGCGGTGCCGAGGCGAGTACCTCAAGTCCCCGTGGCGCGGAGACCACCGCCGCAAGCCTCTGAGGCCTCAAGCCCCTGCGGCGCGGAGGCGACTCCCTCGCCCCCTGCGGCGCCTAGGCGAGCTCCTCAACCCCCGCGGCCCCGAGGCGAGCACCTCAAGCCCCTGCGGCGATTGAGCAGCGGGGTCCGGGCCGGAGCCCCGAGGCGTAGGACCGTCGACCGTCATGTGCGGAGTCCTGAGGGGAGGAACGTTAACCGTCATGGCGGAGCCCCGACGCGTGGGAACGCCGACCGTCACTGGCGGAGCCCGACGTGGGGCCGGGGTTGAGGCGGATGGACCTGCGGGCGCAGAAGAGCGCCGAGGTCGGGACCGTCCGAACTCGGCGCTCTGGCCAAGAGGTTGTTGCCGTCCGACGGCGCGCGACTGGCGGAACATGCGTGCGCGCCACCGGACGGAGACCGAGGAAACCCCAACGGGCAGACCCCGTCAGGGAATTGGCTGGGACCGCGGCGGCCGGCGTACGACGGTTCCCCGTTCCCCTCCCTCAGGTCGAGAGGAGAGCGGAGGAACCTTCACCACCGCACTGGCTCGTACGCTGCACAAGCCGCCGCGGTCCCCGCGCGGCGCCAGCCGCATCGACTGGCGCAGTCTCCCGCTACCGTCGGCCAGACCACCCCTCATCCGGGTCGTGGCCGACGGCGCGGGCCATTGCGTACGGGGGAAGACCTCCCGCCGCCCCTCGTACGCAGTCTTGGGGGTGGCTGTCGCCGGTCACCGGGAACAGCCCACCCGATCCAACCCGGAGGGATCAGTCCTCGCGCAGGGCGCGGACCGCCGCCTCCACGCGCTTGCCGTAGTCGGCGTCGGCGGCGTGGAAGTGGGCCAGGTTCTTCTCGACGATGTCGTCGCGCGAGACCTGGGAGAGGCCGCCCGCGATGTTCGCGACCAGGCGTCCCTTCTCGTCCTCCGACATCAGGCGGTACAGCTCGCCCGCCTGGAAGAAGTCGTCGTCCTTCGTGTGGGCCGGGGCCTCGTGCGTACCCGTGTGGCCGTGGATCGCGAGCGGCGCGGCCAGCGGGCGGCCGGTCTCGACCGGGCCGTCGAAGGAGTTCGGCTCGTAGTTCTTGTGGGCGCGGGCGTACGCGTTCGCAGCCATGGCGCCGTCGCGGCCGTAGTTGTTCGCGCCGCCCTCGACACCCTTCGGCGCGTTCACCGCGAGCTGGGTGTGGTTGACGCCCAGGCGGTAGCGGTGCGCGTCCGCGTAGGCGAACAGGCGGCCCTGCAGCATCTTGTCGGGGGAGGGGCCGATGCCCGGAACGAAGTTGTTCGGGGAGAAGGCGGCCTGCTCGACCTCGGCGAAGACGTTCTCGGGGTTGCGGTCCAGGACCAGGCGGCCCACGCGCTGCAGCGGGTAGTCCTTGTGCGGCCACACCTTGGTGAGGTCGAACGGGTTGAAGCGGTAGTCCGCCGCCTCGGCCGCCGGCATCAGCTGGACGTGCACGGTCCAGGACGGGTTCACGCCGCGCTCGATGGCCTGCAGCAGGTCCGTCTGATGGGAGTTGGCGTCCTTGCCTGCGAGCTCGGCGCCCTGTTCGGCGGAGAGGCTGCGGACGCCCTGGTTGGTCTTGAAGTGGTACTTGACGAAGAACGCCTCGCCGGCCTCGTTCGTCCACTGGTAGGTGTGCGAGCTGTAGCCGTTCATGTGACGGTACGAGGCCGGGATGCCGCGGTCGCCCATCAGCCAGGTGATCTGGTGCGTGGCCTCGGGGGCGTGCGCCCAGAAGTCCCAGACGTTCTCCGGCTCCTGCTTGCCCGTGAACGGGTCGCGCTTCTGGGAGTGGATGAAGTCGGGGAACTTCAGCGGGTCCTTGATGAAGAAGACCGGGGTGTTGTTGCCGACGAGGTCGTAATTGCCCTCTTCGGTGTAGAACTTGAGCGCGAAGCCGCGGGGGTCACGGACGGCGTCCGCCCCACCGAGGTTGTCGGCGACGGTCGAGAAGCGCGCGAAGACCTCGGTGCGCTTGCCGATCGAGTTCAGGAACTCGGCGTACGTGTAGTCGGTGACGTCGTCCGTCACCTCGAAGTAGCCGTACGCGCCGGAGCCACGGGCGTGCACCACGCGCTCCGGGATGCGCTCGCGGTTGAAGCGGGCGAGCTTCTCCAGGAGGTGCTGGTCCTGGAGCAGGATCGGGCCACCGACGCCGGCGGTGGCGGAGTTCTGGTTGTCGGCGACGGGGGCGCCGGACTCGGTCGTAAGCACGCGCTTCGACATCGTGACCTTCCGTGCTGTAACTGCTGCGACTGCTGAGAAGTTCGAGGTGTTCGGAGCGTAAGTACCTCTGAACTGCTACGTCAACAGTTTGTTGAAGTTATGGGTACGCGAATCTGGAGGTACGCGAATAAGGGTTCCGGGCCGTGGCGGCGCCTGGGCGCGACAGGACAGGTGTCAGCGACACCACGGCCCGGAAGACTGTGGGGCCGGCTCCTACTTGGGCTGGTCCCCCGAGAGGCGCTCGACCGCGCGCAGCAGCGCCGAGTGGTCGAGGCCGCCGTCGCCCTGGGCGCGCAGCGAGGCGACCAGCTGGGCGACCGTGGCGCCGACGGGGAGCGAGGCACCGACATTGCGGGCGGCGTCGGTGACGATGCCCATGTCCTTGTGGTGCAGGTCGATGCGGAAGCCCGGCTTGAAGTCCCGGTTCAGGAAGTTGTCCTTCTTGCGGGTCAGGACGGTCGAGCCGGCCAGGCCGCCGTTGAGGACGTCGAGCGCGGCCTTCAGGTCGACGCCTGACTTCTCCAGGAAGACCACGGCCTCGGCGCACGCCTGGATGTTCACGGCGACGATCAGCTGGTTGGCGGCCTTCACGGTCTGGCCCGAGCCGTGCGGACCGCACAGCACGATGGTCTTGCCGAGCGCGTCGAGCAGCGGCTTGGCCTCGTCGAACTCGGCCTGGTCGCCGCCGACCATGATGGACAGGACGGCCTCGATCGCACCGGCCTCGCCACCGGAGACGGGGGCGTCGAGGACGCGAATTCCCTTGCCCTTGGCGGCCTTTGCGAGGTCCACGGACGTCTGCGGGGTGATCGAGGACATGTCGACGAGCAGGGCGCCCGACTTCGCGTTCTCCAGGATGCCGTCCGGGCCGTAGGCGATGGCCTCGACCTGCGGGGAGGCCGGAACCATGGTCACGACGACATCGGCCTCGCGCACGGCCTCGGCGATCGACTTCGCGGCGGTACCGCCGGCGGTCGTGAGGCGGTCCAGCTTGTCCTGCTCCAGGGTGAAGCCCGTGACGTCGTAGCCGGCCTTGATCAGGTTCTCCGACATGGGGGAGCCCATGATGCCGAGACCGATCCACGCGACCTTGGGGAGGTTGTTGCTCATGAGGGTGACTCCAAAAGCGTTGTTACGGCGATGAGTTGATGGCCCTGCCGCGGCGCGGGTGGCTCAGGCGGCGCGGTGCTCGTGGGGCAGCCAGGCGAAGGACTCGGCGCTCGGAGCGTCGCCCGGCTTGTACTCCAGGCCCACGTAGCCCTCGTAGCCGGCCTTCTTCAGCTGGTCCAGCAGCTCCTCGAGGGGGAGCGAGCCGGTGCCCGGCGCGCCGCGGCCCGGGTTGTCGGCGATCTGCACGTGCGCCGTCTTGTCGGTGTGGGCGCTGATGATCGCCTGCAGGTCCTCGCCGTTCATGGACAGGTGGTACAGGTCCATCAGGAACTTGGCGTTGCCGAGGCCGGTCGCCGCGTTCACCTTGTCCACGATCTCGATCGCCTTGGGGGCGCTCACGATCGGGCACTTCGGCGACTCCGGCGCGTTCAGCGCCTCGATCAGCAGCACGGCGCCGACGCGGTGGGCGGCGTGGGCCGCGAGCACCAGGTTCTCCAGGGCGAGCTCGTCCTGCTCCTGCTCGGAGACGCCCTCGACGCGGTTGCCGTACAGCGCGTTGAGCGCCGTGCAGCCGAGGGACTGCGCGAAGTCGGCCGCGACGTCGATGTTCGCGCGGAACCTCTCGCTCTCCTCGCCGGGGATCGACAGGGCGCCCCGGTCGGGGCCGGGCAGCTGACCCGCGTAGAAGTTCAGGCCGGTGAGCTGGACGCCCGCGTCCTTGATCGCGGCGCGCAGGGCGTCGAGCTCGGACTGCTCGGGGGTGGGGGCGTCGACCCAGGGCCACCAGAGCTCGACCGCGGTGAAGCCCGCCGCGGCGGCGGCCGCGGGGCGCTCCAGGAGCGGGAGCTCGGTGAAGAGGATCGACAGGTTGACGTTGAAGCGCTGGTCTGCAAATCCCATGTGGGTCGCGCTCCCTTCATCTTCGAGATCGTGGAACTTCCGTATTATGGAAGTTCGTTTCTGCGTAATGGAAGATTGCCTGCAGCTCCTCGTGACTGTCAAGAGGGGTCGTCGAATTTCGCCGCGCCCCGGTGTCCGTCCGGGCTTCAAGAAACCGGCCCGTGACACGTGTTGGCCCCGAAGTTCGGGGAAGGTGAACGCCCGTTGCCAGTCACGGGAGTTGTGGGGGAGATGGGCGGATCCCGGTCGGTGCCGACGAACGGCCTCTCGCCGGTCTACGACGAGACGGGGGCCGCGTCCGCGCGGTTCTTGCGCTGGCTCGTCGAGCAGACCGGCACGGGCGGGGCGAGCCGCGTGGCCAGCGCCGATTTCGCGCCGCACGAGCGGTGCAGCGTCGACCTGGTCGCCGATGTCGTGGGGCGCCTCGGCGCGCTCGGCTGGCTCACCGAGCACAACGACTCGGGCGCCGACCCGCCCCTCGTCAGCCCCACCGCCGCGGGGCTCGCCGAGGTCGCCGTCTGGGACGAGGCGTACGCCGACCGGGAGGCGCGGCGCCGCTACGCGAAGGCGGCCCTGTTTGCGTACTGGGACAGGGCCGGGCAGCACCGCAGCGGCGACGGCTCCCACCCCGAGAACTTCCTGTGGGCCAGCGAGGCCTTCTACTGCGGCCGCCAACTCCCGGTGGAGGACCTGGAGTACGCCAGGAACCACCTGGAGCTGCCCGCGCCCGTACACGTCAGCCCGGCGGAACAGGGCGAAGGCGTCGTGATCTCGTACGAGCAGCTGGCCCAGCTCGTCCAGTCGTCGCTGCCCGAGGCGACCGAGAGCGACAGCGAACTGCGGCAGGTGCGCGCGCTCGCCGACGAGCTGACCGACGCCATCGACCGCGGCGACCGGCCCGACGAGGGCCTGGTGCGGCGCTTCATGGAGCGCGTCCCGGGCGTGCTGCAGAGCGAGAGCGCCTCGGTCGGCAAGGAGGTGGTGGTCGGCTTCCTCGCCGACTTCGTCCGCCAGACGCTGAGGCTGCCGTGACGGATCACGGAGGGCCCAGCGGCGTACCCACCACCGGATCCGATGACCAGATACCCGAGGTGTACGCGCGCCAGCCGCTCCTGAGCCAACTGGTGCCACGCCTCATCGGCCTGGAACGCGAGCGCCACCGGCGGCGCCGTCGCAGGGAGTTCGCCGACGACCTGCCCGTCGTGCTGCTCAGCGGGCGGCACGGCACCGGCAAGAGCGCCATGCTGAACGACCTCCAGCGGGCCTACGCCCCCGACACCGGCCCCTGGCCGGGACCCCGGGTCCCCTTCGCCCGCATCAACTGCACGGACCTGGAGGAGCGGGCCCGGGTGGGCCCCGAGATCGCCAACAACTCGTACGTGGTCGAGATGCTGGTCGAGCTGGTCCGCCAACTCTCGCTCCCCGTCGCCGGGTTCGGCCGCCTGCGCTTCCCCAGGACGACCGCGGGACTGCTCGCCGTGATTTCGGCCCGGCGCCCCGGCATCGACGACGAACTCACCGTCGCCGACCGGCACGCCGCCGCCCTCATGGGCCCCTGGCCGGCCGGCGAACCCCCGCCCACCTGGGACGCGCTGTTCCGTCCCGCGCTGCCCGCGCCCGCGGAGGGCGGCTCGCCCGACCCGGCCGAGTTCCCCGAGGCGGCCGTGCGCACCTACCTCGCCAGGCAGTACCGCCGCCGCACGCGCAGGCTCGGCCCCCGCGACCTCGTCAGCTGGTACGAGAGCCACCGCAGCGAGAGCGACAACCGGCTGCGCGGCATGCCGCCCGACGCGGCCACCGAGCCGCCCCGGGTGCCGGCCGCCCAGCGCGCGCGGGCCGTGGCCAGGCTCTGTCAGGAGTTCCACCAGGGCCGAGGCTTTCGGCGCGGCGTCGAACGCATGCTGATGGCCGCGTTCCTCAGGGACGTGCGCTACGGGAGGCTGCGGCGCGGGAACCGGGCACCACGGCCGCTGATCCTGCTCGACAACGTACACACCGACCTCGGCCGCGACTTCCTCGAACTCCTCCTGGAACAGCGCGCGTTGCAGGAACGCGGCGCCCGCGACCCGCTCGTCGTACTCGCCACCGAATTGCGCGGCGACGCCGACGACGATGACGAGACGCCCGAGGAGGAGCAGGAGACCGCCCCGTACCCGCGGGCCACCCGCCAGCCGTTGCAGGAGGTCGGGGCGCGCACCCGCTGGAGCCGCGACAGTGCGGAGCCGTCCGAGGGGGTGCTGCTCCTGCCGCTGCCGCCGCTCGACACGGAACACGTGGAGCGCATGCTGCGCAGCGACGAGCGGGTCACGTTCGACCCGTACATCGCGACGGCGCTGCACGATCTGACCCGCGGCCACCCCATGGGGGCCCGCAGAATGTGCGACGCCGTCGTGCACAAGGCGCGCGGCGAGGAGTGGGTGGCGGCCGAGCAACTCCTCGACCTGGACCAGCCCGGCGGCGCAGGCGAGTCGGTCATCTGGCGGCTGCTCAACACCCTCGTCGGCGGCGAGAACCACGACGAGCTGTGCCTGCTCTCGCTGGCCTGGGACCGAGAGGCGGCCGAGCAGCTGGCCGAGCGGTGGGTACCGCGGCGGATCGACGACCTGGCCGCGGCCGACGGCATCGCCGCCCAGCTGGAGCGGGAGCGCTGGTCGCGCGGGCCCGGCAGCCGGCCGTTCATCACGGACCGCTTCCTGCGGGCGCTGCTCGTGCACCAGATGCGCAGCGGGCGCGGCGCGGGCGGCGTCGGCTGGGGCGACGCCCACGGGCTGCTCGCCCAGCACCACCGGCGCCGGGCCGAGGGCCGCGCGGGGCGGTCCGGGCGCGAGGAGTGGGCCCGCTTCCTGTGGCACCGGCTGGCCGGGGGCGAGACCCAGGAGGTCGTCGACCGGCTGCACGCCGAGTTCGGGCGCTCCGACGGTGACGCCCTGGAGTGGCTGCGCGCGCTGCGGACGGTTGCGCACGCGCCGCGCCCGCCCGGTGACCTCTGGTTCGAGCAGTGCCAGGAGGTCGGCAAGGGGCGCAGGGACCGGCTCCAGGCGCGGGCGGACCCTGATGCGGGCCTGGAGAAGCGGGCGATCTACCGGCTGCTGCACGCGCTGTGGTACGCCGCCGACGAGCTCGCCGAGGCGGACCGGGTGCTGGCCGACCGGATCGGGCAGGACCTGTCGTTCCTGTCCGCCCAGCACCTGACCGGGCGCGCCGTCCTCGCCCAGGCGGCGGTCCGCTGGCCGCGGGCCGTGCGGGACGGCGAGGACTGGCCGCTGGAGCGCAGCTGGGGAGGCGTGGCATGAGGCGCTGGACGGACCGCAGGACCTGGCGCTGGCTGCCGCGGCGGCTCCGGTTCCGGGTGTTCGGCCTGGTCGACGTGATCGCGCTGTGGGTGGTCGTCGGGGCGCTGCTCGGCGGCGGGGCATGGTGGGGCGTGGGCACGTATCTGGACAACCGGAACTACTGCTCCCGGGACCATGACCTGCGGCGGGTGGGGGACGAATGCGTCGGCGTCACCGCGCGGGCGTACGCCTTCGACGAGGACCTGGAGGACGTCCTGGGCGACATCGCGCGCGAGAACGAGGAGGCGCGGGCGAGCGCGTCGCAGCGGCGGGTGGTGAGCGTCGGCGTCGTCATGCCGTACACCGCGCAGACGAAGGGCGCGGCCATGTCCAAGGAGCTGATCCTGCACGCGTTGCAGGGTGCGTACATCGCGCAGTACGAGCACAACCACGGTGCGACGACCAAGGGCAGCGCGGTCCGGCTCCTCTTCGCCAACGTGGGCGAATACCTCGATCACTGGAAGGGCGTGACCAAGGAGCTGAGCGCACGGACCGACGACAAGAGCGCTCCCCTCGTCGCCACCATCGGCTTCCCCAACAGCGACAGCATGACCCTGGAATCCGTGGAGAGCCTCGAGAAGGCCCGGATCCCGGCCGTCAGCGCCGCGCTGAGCGCCACCGACATGGAGAACCCGTACCTGTTCAAGGTGTCGCCCTCCAACGCCCAGCTCGTCGACGCCCTGAAGGAGTACGCGAAGCGGAACGACGTCAATCGCGACAAGACGTTCATGATCGCGGACGACCGGGACGACAAATACGTCTCCGACCTGCGCGAGGTCTTCCAGGAGAAGTTCGGTGAGGACTACGGCATCACCAACGACCCGGTGCGGCGGACGGTCGAGATGTACCAGGGCAGGAAGGGGCCGGCCCGGGGCGACACCCAGGACTTCAAGAAGTCGGTGGAAGCGATGTGCGGGGCCGGCACGCGGACGGTGTTCCTGGCCGGCCGTGACGCCGACCTGGAACCCTTCGTGAACGCCATCGACGAGACGAGCTCCTGCCGGTACCGGTCCGACGACCCGCTGCGCATCCTGCGCGTCAGCACGGCCCGCGATCCCGTCACCGAGACCCCCGCCATCGGCGAGAAGACCCGTCGGCTGCACATCCGGATCGTGACGGCGGCCGCCGTGGACGCGCCGCGCTGGGAGCGTGGCGAAGGGGAGACACCCCGGCACTTCGGGCGGTTCGCGAGCGCCTACGAAGACGCCTTCACGGGTGAGGAGCGGCAGGCCCTCAACGACGGGTACGCCGTGATGTACCACGACGCCCTCGCCGCGGTGAGCAACGCCGTGAAGCAGGCCAGTACGAGCGGGCACGGCGACGTGTCCAACGACGACGTCCAGGATCAGCTGCGCAAGGGCAGCCCACAGGACGACTGCGCCCAGTGCGTGCAGGCCGCGAGCGGCGACTTCACGTTCGTCGACGCCGACGGGAGCGACGCCGGGTCCGGGGTGGGCCAGTGGCCGGTGTGCAAACCGGTACCGATCGTGACGTTCCCGGAGGGAAGCGGGGGCGGATCGCCGCTCTACCGGACGTACGAGAGCGCGGGCAGCAAGTGCCCGGCGCCCTGACCTCCGCCTGATCGCGACGGTGGCTCCCGGTAACCGCTCCATGCGGGTTAGGTTGAACGCGTGCGATTGAGAGTGGAGTTCACGACGGAGCCCTTCGACTTGGAGGAGGCGCCCGAGCACGCGCTCGCGGCACGCCGGGTCATCGAGGCGGCCGATCTCGACGAGGTCGACGTGGGGCCGTTCGGCAACACCGCGCAGGGCGGTGCGGACGAAGTGCTGACCGCGGTCGACGCCCTGCTGCGCAGCAGCCTCGAAAGCGGGGCGACGCGGATCTCGCTGCAGGTCAACGTGGTGGGGGACCCCACGGGGAAGGGTGACGACGCGTGAACGACACCGGGGACACCACGGACGCCTTCGTCACGGCGGTGAAGCCACTGGTCGACGCCATGGGCGGGGAGCTGATGCCGCCGGAGGGCGCGGGCCCCGACGATGTCGTACTGGCGTGGCAGGGGGCCGATGTCGTGGCCGTGCGCCTGCCCCAGTTGGCGGACTCGCTGGACCACATCCTGGCCGCCATGGAGCGCACCAAGGGAGTCCCGCTGTCCGCGCTCGACCGCAGGCAGAAGCAGGAGGCCGTACGGCTCCTGGAGGCGCGCGGAGCGTTCTCCGTACGTCACGGTGTGGAGACCGTGGCCGGCGCCCTCGGCGTTTCCCGCTTCACCGTGTACAACTATCTCAACCGGGACAAGACGCCCTGACCTGGGACGATACCGAGCCGACCGCCCTCGCCCCCACCGCTGTCCGATATCCGGACGGCGGTTTTTTGTAACTCCGAGTTTTCAACAAAGTGTTGACGTGATGTTTCCGGGGGCGTTAGCTATCTGCAGCCCGTCCAGCACAAGGCCACGGAGGCACCCCGTGACTTCAGGTTCCACGCCGGGACTTTCCCGGTTCAACACCTCGGACGAGAGTGCGGCGCAGGCCGAGCTCCATGAGGTGTGTGCTTCATCGGCGTGGGGGAGCAAGCTTCTCGCCCAGCGCCCCTTCGCTTCAGCAGAGACCCTCTTCACCGCCAGTGACGCCGCGATGGCGGAACTGACCGCGGACGACCTCGCCGAGGCGATGGCGGGGCACCCGCCGATCGGCCGCCCGAAGCCCGGTGACCCGACGTCGTCGCGCGAACAGCGCGGCATGGCGGGGGCCTCCGATGAGCTCAAGAAGGAGATGCTCGAGCTCAACCTGGCGTACCAGGACACGTTCGGCCACGTCTTCCTCATCTGCGCCACCGGCGCCACGGCGGAGCAGATGCTCGATGCGCTCAGGACCCGGATCGGCCACACGGCCGATGAGGAGCGGGAGATCGTCCGCACCGAACTGGGAAAGATCAACCGCATCCGCCTGACCCGCATCGTAGAAGCACCGTAAGAACAGGAAATGAACGCCTGATGAGCACCGAGACCACGGCATCGGTGTCCACGCACATTCTGGACACCAGCATCGGACGCCCCGCCGGGGACGTCGCCATCTCCCTTGCGGCACGCGCCGGTTCGGGCGCCGAGTGGCTGGCGCTCGGCGGCAGTGCCACCGACGCGGACGGGCGCTGCAAGGACCTGCCGGCGCTGCCGGAGGGCACCACCCACGTACGCCTCGACTTCGAGACCGAGGCGTACTTCGCGAAGAAGACCGCCAACACGCAGAACCAGCAAGCCGATGCGCAGCAGGACGCCCCCGCGAATCGGGACAGCGACACGACCGGAGCGTTCTTCCCGGAGGTGGCGATCACGTTCGCCGTCACGCCGGGCGAGCACTACCACGTGCCGCTGCTGCTCAACCCGTTCGGCTACTCCGTTTACCGAGGGAGCTAGCAGACATGCCCACGATTCTGGGATCCAACCAGTACGGCAAGGCCGAGAACCGAGTCGTAAAGATCACGCGGGACGGCGACACCCACCACATCAAGGACCTGAACGTCTCGGTCGCCCTCAGCGGTGACCTCGACGACGTCCACCTCACCGGGTCGAACGCCAACTGCCTGCCGACGGACACCACCAAGAACACCTGCTTCGCCTTCGCCAAGGAACACGGCATCGAGTCGGCGGAGCAGTACGGGATCGAGCTGGCCCGGCACTTCGTCGAGAGCCAGCCGTCCATCCACCGGGCGCGCATCCGCATCGAGGAGTACTCGTGGGAGCGCATCGCCGGCTCCGACGCGGGCTCCAAGTTCATCGGCTCCGACGAGGTCAAGCACTCCTTCGTCCGCAAGGGCATGGAGACGCGCCTCGTCCAGGTCACCTATGACGGCCAGAAGTTCGAAGTCCTCAGCGGGCTCAAGGACTTGACCGTGATGAACACCACGAACTCCGAGTTCTGGGGCTACATCAAGGACAAGTACACGACGCTCAAGGAGGATTACGACCGCATCCTCGCGACGTCGCTGTCGACCTGGTGGCGGCACAACTGGACGGGCGTCGACGACGAGCGCACGCCCAACTGGAACAAGTCCTACGAGCAGTCGAAGAAGCACATTCTTCAGGCCTTCGTGGAGACGTACTCGCTGTCGCTGCAGCAGACCCTCTTCCAGATGGGCTCGCGCGTCATCAACAACCGCAGCGAGATCGACGAGATCCGCTTCTCCGCGCCGAACAAGCACCACTTCCGGCAGGACCTGTCGGCCTTCGGTCTGGAGAACGAGGCGAAGGACGGCGCCGTGTACTGGGCCGCCGACCGCCCCTACGGCCTCATCGAGGCCACCATCCTGAGGGACGGCGCGGACCAGCGCATCCCGGTCGACATGACCAACCTCTGACGCCGCATCAGGCGTTCACGGACGCGGTAGCGCACCCCCGTCACCCCGCAGTCGGCGGGGGTGCGCCGCACCGGAGGGAACATAGCAATGGCAGTGCCAGCAAAGGGGCCGGCTGAAGCCGAGGGCCCGTGTTCCACCCCATCGGGAAGCGCCGAACCGGAGTCCACCGGTTCGCGGGTGCACCCGGTGGACGAGAAGCTCCACCCGTCGCGGCTCGCGCCCGCCGCACTCCAGCACATCGCCGCCATGTACGCCGGCGTCGTCACACCGCCGCTCATCATCGGCCAGGCCGTGGGCCTCGACACCGCGGGCCAGACCCGGCTGATCGCCGCGTCGCTGCTCATCGCGGGCCTGGCCACCCTGCTCCAGACGCTCGGCGTCAAGGGCTTCGTCGGCAACCGGCTGCCCTTCGTCAACGCCGCGTCCTCCGCGGGCATCGCACCGATGCTCGCCATCGCCGAGACGAACGCCAAAGGCGACCAACTCCCCGCCATCTACGGGGCAGTCATGGTCGCGGGTGTCTTCTGTCTCGCCATCGGACCTTTCTTCGGGCGGTTGTTGAGGTTCTTCCCGCCGCTCGTCACCGGCATCGTCATCACCCTCATCGGTGTGACCCTGATGCCCGTGCCCGTCGGCTGGGCCCAGGGCGGCGACAAGACCGCCGCCGACTACGGCGACATGCGCTACCTCGCCCTCGCCGCCTTCACGCTCGTCGTCATCCTGCTGATCCAGCGCTTCGGCAAGGGCTTCGTCAAGCAAGTCGCCCTGCTCTTCGGCATGTTGATCGGCACGCTCGCCGCGATCCCGTTCGGCATGGCGGACTTCAGCTCCCTCAAGTCGGCGCCCGTGGCCGCGCTCCCGACGCCGTTCTCCTTCGGCGCCCCCGAGTTCCAGCCCGCCGCGATCATCTCGCTCTGCCTCGTCATGCTCGTCCTGATGACCGAGTCGAGCGCCGGCATGCTCGCCATCGGTGAGATCTGCGAGCGCGAGTGCGACGGAAAGACCATCACCCGGGGTCTGCGCACCGACGGCATCGCCACCTTCATCGGACCGATCTTCGGCGGCCTGCCGACCTCCGCGTTCGCGCAGAACGTCGGCGTCGTCTCCCTGACCAAGGTGCGCAGCCGCTACGTCGTCGCCGTAGCCGGCGGCACCCTCCTGATCCTCGGCATCTTCCCGATGCTCGGCGCGGTCGTCTCCATGGTCCCCATGCCCGTCCTGGGCGGCGCGGGCATCGTGCTGTTCGGCTCGATCGCCGTCAGCGGCATCCGTACGCTCTCCGAAGCGGGCCTCGACGACAGCTCCAACATCATCCTCGTGGCCGTCTCGCTCGGCGCGGGCATCATCCCGCTCGCCGCACCGAGCTTCTACGCCGATTTCCCGGCCTGGGCGCAGACCGTGCTCGGCTCCGGAATCAGCGCGGGCGCGCTCGTCGCCGTCTCGCTGAACCTTTTCTTCCACCATCTCGGCACCCGCGGCGGGGCAAGTGCCGCCGCGGCACTCAAATCTTCCTAGGGTCCTGCCGTGCCCACACGTCACACCGACTGAAGGAAGCAGCACCATGGCTCCTGCCACGGCAAACCGCATCGTCATCGAGAACGTCGCCATCGCGACGGTCGACGCGCACGACACCGAGTACGCCTCGGGCCACATCGTCGTGGCGGACAACAAGATCGAGTCCATCGGGGCGGGCAAGGCCCCCGAGGGACTCGAGAACGTCGTCCGCCGGATCGACGGCACCGGCCACCTGGCCACACCCGGCCTCGTCAACACGCACCACCACTTCTACCAGTGGATCACCCGTGGCCTGGCGACGGACCACAACCTGTTCAACTGGCTGAAGACGCTGTACCCGACGTGGGCGCGCATCGACGAGCAGATGACATACGCGGCGGCGCAGGGCTCCCTCGCGATGATGGCCCGCGGCGGTGTCACCACCGCCATGGACCACCACTACGTGTTCCCGAAGGGCACCGGCGACCTGTCCGGATCGATCATCCGGGCCGCCTCCGAGACGGGCGTGCGCTTCACCCTGGCGCGCGGCTCCATGGACCGCAGCGAGAAGGACGGCGGACTGCCGCCGGACTTCGCGGTCGAGACCCTCGACGGCGCGCTCGCCGCGACCGAGGAGACGGTCAAGAAGCACCACGACGCCTCCTTCGACGCGATGACGCAGGTGGCCGTGGCCCCCTGCTCCCCGTTCTCCGTCTCCACCGAACTCCTCAAGCAGGGCGCCGAGTTGGCGCGCTCGCTCGGCGTCCGTCTGCACACCCACGGCAGCGAGACCGTCGAGGAGGAGAAGTTCTGCCACGAGCTGTTCGGCATGGGCCCCACCGACTACTTCGAGTCGACGGGCTGGCTCGGCGAGGACGTGTGGATGGCGCACAGCGTCCACATGAACGACTCCGACATCGCCGCGTTCGCGCGTACGAAGACGGGCGTCGCGCACTGCCCGTCCTCAAATGCCCGACTGGCAGCGGGAATCGCCCGCGTCCCCGACATGCTCGCGGCCGGCGTGCCCGTCGGCCTCGGCGTCGACGGCACCGCCTCCAACGAGTCGGGTGAGCTGCACACCGAACTCCGTAACGCCCTCCTCGTCAACCGCCTCGGCGCACACCGCGAGGCGGCCCTGAACGCCCGTCAGGCGCTGCGCCTCGGGACGTACGGAGGAGCCCAAGTCATGGGCCGGGCAAGCCAGATCGGCTCGCTCGAAACCGGCAAGCTGGCCGACCTGGTGCTGTGGAGGATGGACACCCTCGCCCACGCATCGATCGCCGACCCGGTGACCGCGCTCGTCTTCGGCGCGGCCGCACCGGTCACCCTCTCCCTCGTGAACGGCCGCCCGGTGGTCGAGAACAGCCACCTGCTGCACGTCGACGAGGACGCCATCGCCCGCTCCACGCGGGAGGAGGCGCAGCGACTCGCGCGGATTGCCGCCGAGGGCTGACGAGTTGAGACTCCGGTCAGGGGGGACGGCCCCTGGCCGGGGACTCGAGCTGCCGAGCGGGCAGCTCGAGTGCCGCCCCGGGAACGTGGCCCAAAGCTTCACGTTCCCGGGGCGGCAAGTAATACCTGGGCGCACAACAACTGAACATCGAAGCACCACAGTTACGACCTTGCACCTTGCACCACCTCCCAGAAGCGAAAAGCGCCGGCTGCCTGCCGGGGCCGGAAAACAACCGGAGGAGCCGCAGTGGCGTCGAAGCCCAGGTTCACCAAGCAAGGCACGACCCCCGCCGAGTCCGAGGACGTCCGTACGGGGCATACCAAACATCCGGTCGACGAGAAGTTGCCACCGCTGAAGATGGCGACGACCGGTCTGCAGCACGTGGCCGCGATGTACGCGGGCGTGGTCGCGCCCCCGCTCATCGTCGGCGCGGCGATCGGGCTCAGCCCGAAGGAGTTGACCTTCCTGACGGGCGCCTGCCTGTTCACGGCAGGCCTCGCGACCTTCCTGCAGACGCTCGGCATCTGGAAGATCGGCGCCCGGCTGCCGTTCGTGAACGGAGTGACCTTCGCAGGCGTCGCCCCGATGCTCGCCGTCGTCGGCTCCACGAAGGACAAGGACGACGCGCTGCCGATCATCTTCGGCGCCGTGATCGTCGCGGGTGTGCTCGGCTTCATAGCCGCACCCTTCTTCTCGAAGCTGGTCCGGTTCTTCCCACCGGTCGTCACCGGCACGGTCATCACGCTCATCGGTGTCTCACTGATGCCGGTCGCGTTCGGCTGGGCGCAGGGACCCGACGCCAAGGCGCCGGACTACGGCTCCATGAAGAACCTGGCACTCGCCGGGATCACGCTCGTGATCGTGCTGATCATCCGGCGCTTCACGACGGGCTTCGTCAAGCAGATCGCGGTCCTGCTCGGCCTGGTCATCGGCACCGTCATCGCGATCCCGTTCGGCGCCACGGACTTCTCGCCGGTCGGTGACGCGGACATCATCGGCTTCCCGACCCCGTTCCACTTCGGCGCCCCGCAGTTCGCGGGCGCGGCCATCGTCTCGATGATCGTGGTCATGGTGGTCTCGATGACCGAGTCCACGGCGGACATGCTCGCCCTGGGTGAGATCGTCGACCGCCCGGCCGACGAGAAGACCATCGCGGCGGGGCTGCGCGCCGACACCCTCGGCACCGCCATCAGCCCGCTGTTCAACGGGTTCATGTGCAGCGCGTTCGCCCAGAACATCGGCCTCGTCGCGATGACGAAGATCCGCAGCCGGTACGTGGTCGCGGTCGGCGGTGGCTTCCTCGTCCTGATGGGCCTGTGCCCGATGGCGGCGTCGCTGATCGCCGTCGTGCCGCGCCCGGTGCTCGGCGGAGCCGGCGTCGTGCTGTTCGGCTCGGTCGCGGCCAGCGGTATCCAGACCCTGGTCAAGGCCAACCTGGACAAGGACAACAACGTCCTCATCGTGGCCGTCTCGCTCGCCGTGGGCCTGATCCCCATCGCGGTGCCGGAGTTCTACCACGCGTTCCCGGAGAACGCGAAGATCATCCTGGACTCGGGCATCTCGACGGGCTGTGTCGCGGCGGTCGTGCTCAACCTGCTCTTCAACCACATCGGCAAGGGGCGCGACGCCGACGACGTCACGCATCCGATGGAAGCGGGCAGCGACATCGCGGGACAGCGCTCCGAGCCGACAGCGGCGGGCGCGCACTGAGCGACGCGGCGGGGGTGGCGCGGTCGGCGACGCCGCCCTCGCCGCGTCTGATTCGCCCGCGTCTGATTCGTCGGCGTCAGATGCGCCCGCGTCGGACTCGTCGGCGTCGCGTGCGTCCGATTGTGACTCGTCGGCGTCGCGCGCGCCCGTGTCGCGCGCGTCCGCGTCACCCCGCCCGAGTCTGCGCCGTCGGCGTCGCGCGCGTCCGCGTCGGACCCGCCCGCGTCACTCCCGCCCGTGTCGCGCGCGTCCGCGCCCCGCCGCGTCTCAACCGCCGCAGACCGGCGCCGACTTCAGGTAGCCGCCCAGGTTCTCGTCGTCCGTGCCGAGCAGCGCCGTACCGTTCGCGCCCGGCACGCACTCCACCGCCTCGATCTTGCGGTCGTCGAACCTGTCCGGCGCGGTCCGTTGCGCGGCCATCCGCAGCGCCGCCCGGGTGCCCGATCCGTTCAGCGACACGCGTCCCGCCTCGCTCACTGCCGAGGCGAACGGCCCGTCGTCCCCGGCGTCCGAGGCCGAACTCACCATGATGCGCCCGGACTTGGTGAGGGAGATGTCGGAGACGTGCCGCACATCCCCCTTCGGGTAGGCCGCGCGGAACTCCGCCTTCTCGACGTTCCCGAACTCCGCCTCCCCGTACTCGCCGACGGAGAACGGCGCCGCGAACACCGTCGCCGGGCGGTCCGCACCCGCGCCCCGGTCCGCCCACACCGCGACCGTCCTCCCGTGCGACGTGCCGAGCGCGAAGCTCTCGAAGTCCGCGCCCTCGGGGATCGCGGGCAGCGGCGACAGGTCGAGCACCCGCGCGGTGCCCCCGTCGACGTGCAGCCGGTACACCAGACCCCTGCCGGCCAGCGCCATGAACTCGCCGTCCGTGCCCGGCACCGCCTCGACCGCCTCCAGGTCCGTGGGCTCCGCGCCGTCCCACACGAGCGGCGCGACCGTCGTGGCCTTCGGTGCGGACGGGTGGAAGGTGACGCGGCTGATCCGCCGCTCGCCGGGCTTCTTGTTGTCGTGTACGACGAGGGCCTCCACGGCGCCGCCCGCCACGGCCCCGCCGGTGAGCGCGAGACCGCTGACCCCGGACTTGGCGTCGTCGCCGACCTGTTGCCAGCCGCCGGGCGCGGTCCCGGCCGTCCGGGGCGTCCCGGTCGCGGGCGCTGCCGCCGAGGCGAGGGCCAGGGTCACGAGGGTGGCGGCGAGCAGGGACGTGCGGCGCAACTGCATGGGGAGGGCCTCTCGGAACGGTGGCACGGGTGACACTCGGCGTGATGTGACGCGCGTAGAAAGTGCGGCTGAAGGGACCGTAGCGATCTTCCCGTGGCGCGGCAAGAGAGTGTGGCCGGGCGGCCGGTGGCGTACTCCGTATGCCTCAAATGCGGGCACACTTCAGTGAGTTGGGGATAGCGGCCGGATCGGGGTGGTGGTCAGAGGCCGAAGGCGGCGGGGGCGGAGGCCAGTTCCTTGAAGATCTCCGCAGGGTTCTTCACCAGCTTGCGCTCGGTGAGGTCCATGACGCCGCTCACCGCGGACACCTCGGCCGCCACCGTGCCGTCGGCCCTGCGGATCGTCTGGTGGACGCGGAACACCTTGCCCTCGCCGAACTCGAAGGCGCAGCTCACGTCGACGACGTCACCGGCGCGCAACTCCCGCAGATAGCGGATGTTCGTCTCCAGGACGACGGGGCCCACCCCGCGGCCGAGCAGGGCACCTTCGTCGAGGCCGGCGCTGCGCAGGAGCGACCAGCGCGCGTGCTCCGCGTACTGCAGATAGACGGCCTGGTTGAGGTGCCCGTTGACATCGATCTCGTACCCACGGACCTCGACCGGTACGGAAAACTGCTCTGCCACGACGTTCCTCTCGATGGCTCGACGATTCGATGACTCGACGATGGGGTGTTGTGCCGATCATGCCAACAGGTGGGTGGGGGACGGCATCCGGTCCGCCGTGAGGTGCGTTACGCACGTCTGGGCGACGCCAGCAGATAGCGGGGCCCGCCGCGCGCCTGCGCGTGCTCGCCGACCTGCCAGCCCGCTTCCCGTAGCGCCGCCGCGCACGCCGCGAGCCCGGCCGGCTCCGAGTGGTGCACGGCGACGGCCTCCGGCTGCGGGGTGTCCTGCACGCGATAGCCGGGACCGGCCCCGGCCGCGGGTACGCAGCCCGCGGCCTCCAGGGCGAGCGCGGCGGACGGGCCGAGCCGGCCGCGCTCCCAGGCGCACGGCCGGTCCGTCGCGCCGTCCGGGTTCGTCATCCGGCGTATCTCCAGCAGGCCCTGCCAGGCGGTCCGCACCTCGCGTGCCCGCGCGGGCCCCGCGTCGGACCGCGGCTCGCCGCCGAGTCGCGCGGCGAACACACCGCCGGACTCCGCCGGTTCGGGCTCGGCGGCCGGGGGCCCGTCCCCGGCCTCCCGCAGCCGGTGCCCCGCCGGGGTCAGGAAGTGCTCGTGCGGGGGCCGGGGGTGCCGGAACGCCAACTTCAAAACGATGAGCCGGTCGAGCTGGGCGGGCGTGCCGGAGATCCGGCCCGTCTCCGGGTCGGCGGCGTCGATGATGCGGCGCTGCGCGGCAGTCGGCGGTCTCGTCATGGCGTGCCTCCCATCTGGTGACGATGGTGCACGACGGGTCTGACAACGGGCCGGGGTGAACGGGCGTGAGGACGAGCGGACGGGCTCAGGGCCGCAGGTTCCAGCCCGAGATCACCGGTCGGCCGTGCTCGAAGGTGAGGCGGCTGACCGTGCCCGTCGACAGCAGGAAGTGCGAGCCGCCCGACGGCGGCAGGCCGAGGCGTCGCGCGGTCAGGACGCGCAGGAAGTGGCTGTGCGAGACGAGGACGACGCTGCCCTCGTAGTTGGAGAGCGCCGCGTCGACCTTGGACAGCATCCGGTCGGCACGCTCGCCCACCTCCTCCGGCGTCTCGCCGGGATGCTCGGCGGGCCCCGGCGGCACTCCGTCGTCGAAGAGGTACCAGTCGGGCCGGGTGCGCTGGATCTCCCGGGTGGTGACACCTTCGTACGCGCCGTAGTCCCATTCGTGCAGGTCCGCATCGACGGTGTAGCGCTTGAGGCCGGCGAGCTCGGCGGTCTCGCGGGTGCGCTGGAGGGGGCTCACGAAGACGGCCCCGACGTGGTAGCTGCCGACGAGGGGCGCGACGCGGCGCGCCTCTTCCCGCCCGTTGTCGGTGAGCGGGATGTCGGTGAGGCCGGTGTGCTGTCCGGTCAGGGCCCATTCGGTCTCGCCGTGCCGGACGAGAAGCAGATCACCCAAGGTTCGCGCCTGTTCGATTGGAGGTGGGCAGATGCATCCCCATTGTCCCCGGGTGGGGGCGCGCGGGCCTGCCGGGTGGGGCGGACCGGGCACCCCGGGCGGCCCCGGGCACGGGATCAAGGATTGTCAGACCCGCCCCGTAAGGTCTTAGGGGTCGTCGAGGCCTGAGCGGAGAGAGAAGAGGGAGGTGGCGTGAGCGTGCCGGAGCTGTCGGGTGTCCCGCTGAGCGCCGCCGCCGTCTTCCTGCCCGATCCGCTGCCGCGCGCGGGGCGGATCGCCTTCTGGGCCCCGGACGCGGATGCGTCGGAGGCGTCGGACGAGTGGGGTGGGGCGGGCGGGTCGGCCATTCCGGGGGCTGACGGTGAGCTGACCGTCGTGCGGTCGCACGGCTCCACTGTGCGCAGCCGCAAGGTTCCCGCGCTCGTGCTGCCCGTCCTCGACGCGCTGCCGCTGCTGCTGCGGGCCCGTCGCACCCGGGGCGCCCATCCGGCGGCCGCCGCCTGGGGCGCGGCCGCGGCGCACGCCCTGCACCTGGTGGCGCGGGGCCGCCTGCTGCCGGGCCTCACCGCCTCCGACCACGACGCGTGGCGCGCGGGCCCGCTCGACGAGGACGACGTGGCGCAGGTGCGGGGCATCGCCGCCGCCCTGCCGCCCGAGGGTTACGCGACGCCGGTGCCGGGGAGCAGGCCGCTGCGGGTCCCGCAGCCGGAGGCGCTGGTACGGGCACTGCTCGACGCGGTGGCCGACGCGCTGCCGCGCAGCCCGGCCGCGGCGCACGCGGCGGGCGCCCCGTTCGCGGCCGCCGCCGCCCAGCACATTCCGCGGGCACGCCCCTGGGCCGTCGAGGCGGCGGCCGGGCTCGACGCGGGCGTGAAGGTGTCGCTGCGGCTGGACTTGTCGCAGGCAGCGTTGTTCGACGGGGACGATGGGCCGGGGCCGGGGCCGGGACCGGAGCCGGAGCCGGAGCCGGAGCCGGCGTCGGAATCGGCTCCGGTGTCAGCGTCGGATCCGGGATCGGCGTCGGAGCCGGTGTCGGCGCTGGTGGGGGAGTCGGTCCCAGAGCCGGAATCGGAGTCGAGGGCGGAGTCCGGGGAGCGTGCGGGAGCGCGCCGCGCGGGCGCCGCGATCGTTCAGGTGCACAGCCTCGCCGACCCCACGCGGGTGGTCGACGCCGCGGGACTGTGGGCGGGGGAGGCCGGCGAGCACTTCGGGCCGCGCGCCCGGATCGACGCGGTGCTCGCGGTGCGACGTGCCGCGCTCGCCTGGCCGCCGCTCGGCCGCCTCCTGGAGCAGGACGTGCCGGACGTGCTGGCCCTGTCCGACAGTGAGCTGACGGATCTGCTCGGGCCCGGCGCCGCGCGTCTCGCCAAGGTGGGCGTCACCCTGCACTGGCCGCGCGACATCGCCCGCTCCCTCACCGCGACCGCCGTGGTGCGCGCGCAGGCCGCGCCCGGCTCGGCGACCGACGGGACGCCGTTCTTCGACAGCGATGAGCTGCTGAAGTTCAACTGGCAGGTGGCGCTCGACGGGGACCCGCTGACCGAGCGCGAGATGGACCTGCTCGCCGAGTCGCACCGCGCGGTCGTGCGGCTGCGCGACCAGTGGGTGGTCGTCGACCCCGATCTCGTCCGCAAGGCCCGCAAGCGGGAGTTGGGCCTGCTTGAGCCCGTCGACGCGCTGGCCGTCGCGCTGACCGGCGAGGCCGAGATCGACGGGGAGCGGGTCGCGGCCGTGCCCACGGGCCGCCTCGCCGAGCTGCGCGACCGGCTCACCCGCGGCATCGACACGGTCGAGCCGCCCGAGGGCCTGCACGCGACACTGCGCGACTACCAACTGCGGGGCCTCGCCTGGCTCGACCTCATGACCTCGCTCGGCCTCGGCGGCTGCCTCGCCGACGACATGGGCCTCGGCAAGACCGTCACGCTCATCGCGCTGCACCTGCGCCGCGCCAGGCCCGCGCCCACGCTCGTCGTCTGCCCGGCCTCCCTGCTCGGCAACTGGCAGCGGGAGATCGAGCGGTTCGCCCCCGGCGTTCCGGTGCGCCGCTTCCACGGCGTGGACCGCGCCCTGACCGGCGTCGAGGGCGGCTTCGTCCTCACCACGTACGGCACGCTGCGCACCCGCGCCGGCGAACTCGCGGGACACACCTGGGGCATGGTCGTCGCGGACGAGGCGCAGCACGTGAAGAACCCCAACTCGGCGACGGCGAAGGCGCTGCGCACGATCGAGGCCCCCGCGCGCGTGGCCCTCACCGGCACACCGGTGGAGAACGACCTGTCGGAGCTGTGGGCCCTGCTCGACTGGACGACACCCGGCCTGCTCGGACCGCTCAAGGCGTTCCGCGCCCGGCACGCGCGCGTGGTCGAGGGCGAGGTCCCCCTCCAGGGCCAGGGCGGGACGAACCCGGAGGCGATCGAGC
Source organism: Streptomyces sp. NPDC002790 (assembly GCF_040295505.1). Lineage (NCBI taxonomy): Bacteria > Bacillati > Actinomycetota > Actinomycetes > Kitasatosporales > Streptomycetaceae > Streptomyces > Streptomyces sp. NPDC002790. Next base: position 91,879 of record NZ_JBEOVM010000015.1, read on the forward strand.
GGCTCGCCCGCCTGGTGCGCCCGTTCATCCTGCGCCGCAAGAAGTCCGACCCCGGCATCGTCCCCGAACTGCCCCCGAAGACCGAGTCCGACCATCCCGCGCCGCTCACCCGCGAGCAGGTGTCGCTCTACGAGGCCGTGGTGCGCGAGTCGATGGCGCAGATCGAGGAGGCCGAGGGCATCGGCCGACGCGGCCTGATCATGAAGCTGCTCACGTCCCTGAAGCAGATCTGCAACCACCCGGCGCAGTACCTCAAGGAGGGCCAGGGCGACGGCTCCCGCCCGCGTCTGGCGGGCCGCTCCGGCAAACTCGCCCTCCTGGACGAGCTGTTGGACACGATCGTGGCCGAGGACCGCTCGGTGCTCGTCTTCACCCAGTACGTGTCCATGGCCAAGCTGCTCGCCACCCACCTGACCACCCGCGGCATTCCCAGCCAACTGCTGCACGGCGGCACCACGATCGTCGAGCGCGAGCGCATGGTTGACCGATTCCAGTCCGGTGAGGTGCCCGTCTTCCTGCTCTCTCTGAAGGCGGCCGGCACCGGACTCAACCTCACGCGCGCGGGGCACGTGATCCACTTCGACCGCTGGTGGAACCCGGCCGTGGAGGAGCAGGCCACCGACCGTGCGTACCGCATCGGGCAGACGCAGCCCGTGCAGGTCCACCGGTTCATCGCCGAGGGCACCATCGAGGACCGGATCGCCGAACTCCTCGCCACCAAGCGGGCGTTGGCGGACGCGGTGCTCGGCACCGGCGAGGCGGCGCTCACCGAGCTGACCGACCGGGAGCTCACGGACCTCGTGACGCTGCGCAGGGAGGCCACACGATGAGCCCGACGCGAAGGTCCCAGGGGTCGCACAGGACGCCCCGGCCGCACGTCCCGGGACGCGCGGGCGCCGATGAGCAGGCCCGCGCCCGGCACCTCGACGCGCGCCGCACGTTCCCGCCGCTGCCGCCCCGCGCCGAGCCCGGCGGCAGCTTCGCCCTCACCTGGTGGGGCAACGCCTGGGTGGACGCGCTGGAAGACACGGCCCTCGACCCGGCCCGCCTCGCCCGCGGCCGCGCCTACGCGGACCGTGGCCACGTCGACGCGATCACCGTCACCCCGGGCCGCGTCGTCGCCTACGTGCACGGCTCGCGCCCCCGCCCCTACCGGGCCGAACTGCGCCTGCGGGAACTTCCGGACGAGTCGTGGGACCGCTTCCTGAGTACGGCCGCGGCCCGCCCCGAACACCTGGCGTCGCTGCTCGACAAGGACGTGCCGCACGCGCTGGCGGCGGCCGCCGATCTGCTGCCCACGGTCGACGACCTCACCCCCGAGTGCACCTGCCCGGACCGCGGCCACCCCTGCAAGCACGCGGCGGCGCTCTGCTACCAGACGGCCCGGCTCCTCGACGAGGACCCGTTCGTCCTGTTCCTGTTGCGCGGCCGCGGCGAGCAGGAGCTGCTGCGGGCGCTGACCCGGCGCAGCTCGGTGCACGAGGCGGAGGAGCGTTCCAAGGCGCGGGCCCCCGAGCTCGACTCGCTCCCGGCGAAGGAGGCGTACGCGAGCGCGGGGGCCGGGCAACTGCCGCGGCTGCCCCCGGAGTTCCCGCCGCCGCGGTACCCGGAGCGGCCGCCCTCCTACCCGCAGGCGCCGGACGCCCCCGACCCGCTCGCGCTCGACCTCCTCGCCACGGAGGCGGGGGTCCGTGCCCACGCGCTGCTCACCACCGGCGCCGATCCGATCGCGCCGCTCACCCCGTGGCAGGACGCGGTTCGCCTCGCGGCGGCGCACCCCGGTTCGGGGCTCACGGCGGCGACCCGTGCGCTGTATGCCTCGCTGTCACGTGGCACGGGGCGTACGCCCACGGATCTGGCGCGGGCCGTCGCGGCGTGGCGGCAGGGTGGGCTCGAGGGGCTCTCGGTCCTGGAGGAGGAGTGGGATCCGCCGGCCGGGCCGTTCGACCGGGCCCGTCCTGCGCTTCTTGCCGTGGGGCACCCGGACTTCCGGCCTCACCGCAACCATCTGTCGACGCTGACGGTGCAGCTCCGTCTGGGGCGGGACGGGTGGTGGTACGGGTACGAGTCCGATCCCGGGCGGGACGAGTGGTGGCCCCGCGGGGAGCCGGGTCGGGATCCGGTGTCGGCATTGGACTCCCTGCTGGGCCGGGGCTGACACCAGGCCCGGCCCCCCGGCCACGGGGCTCCGCCCCGGACCACGCGCCTCAATCGCCGGCGCTATTTATAGCCCCTGCGGCGAGACCGGTGCGGCCCACTGAAGCCCCTGCGGCGATTGAGCAGCGGGGTCCGGGGCGGAGCCCCGATCTTTTGGGCCGGCGCCGGGTGGGAGCGTGCCGAGCGCGGCTATGTGGTCGCCGTCACCGGCTCGCCCCCGCCAGGGACATACCGCGGCCTGCGAAGAACTCTCCGAAGCGCTCCACCGGCAGGTCAGCCGTGCGGGTCGCCGCATCCGTGCCCGACGGGTTGTGGAAGTGGTAGCCGGAGCCGTCCGGTGTGCGGGACGTGACGAGGACGAGGTGGCCGCCGCGGCCGGGGGCCGGTTCGTGCGGGCGGCGGATCGCGTAGTGCACGGAGGCGATGACCAGGCGGCCCACGTCGAGCAGTTCGCCGATCTCGTCCGCGCGCAGCGTGCGGTGCACCTCCGCGTCGACGCCGTGCACCTCCCGTACGTACTCCACCGCGGGCGCGTAGATCATGCCGCGGATGTCGCCCTCCACGTCCACCCGGTACGCGCCGAACTTCAGCGTCCCGTCGCGCAGTTCGAAGAGCGAGGGGGCGCCCGGCCCGAGCGCCATGCGCAGGCACGTCGCCCCGCACAGGTGCCCGCACCAGCGCGCGTAGTCCTCGACCGTCGCCGCGCCCGACTGCCGCCACGCGGGATCCCGTGCCCGGTCGAACCGCCCGGACACGATGGGCCCGACCAGCTCGGGGGAGGCGAACTGCGTGTGGCTGGGGTGCCCGCAGGTGCTGCACGAGGTCGAAGTGATCACGTCACTGACGGTATCCGCTCAGGAAGCGTCCGATGCGGCTGATCGCGGCATCGAGATCATCGGCGTAGGGGAGGGTCAGGATGCGGAAGTGGTCCGGGGTCGGCCAGTTGAAGCCGGTGCCCTGGACGACCTGGATCTTCTCGCGCAGCAGCAGGTCGAGGACGAACTTCTCGTCGTCGACGATCTTGTGCACCTTCGGATCGATCCGCGGGAAGGCGTACAGCGCACCCTTGGGCTTCACGCAGCTGACGCCCGGGATCTCGTTCAGCTTCTCCCACGCCTTGTCGCGCTGTTCGAGGAGCCGGCCGCCGGGCGCGGTGAGTTCGCGGATCGACTGGCGGCCGCCGAGCGCGGCCTGGATGGCGTACTGGGCGGGCGCGTTCGGGCACAGGCGCATGGAGGCCAGCATGGTGAGGCCCTCCAGGTAGCTCTTCGCGTGCTGCCGCGGGCCCGTGACCACCATCCACCCGGACCGGAACCCGGCCACCCGGTACGTCTTCGACAGGCCGGAGAAGGTGAGGACGACGAGGTCGGGGGCGAGGGTGGCGGCGGTGTGGTGCACCGCGTCGTCGTAGAGGATCTGGTCGTAGATCTCGTCGGCGAACACCATCAGGCCGTGCCGGCGGGCGAAATCGAGGATGCCCTCGACGATCTCCTTCGGGTAGACCGCGCCGGTCGGGTTGTTGGGGTTGATGATGACGACCGCCTTCGTGCGGTCGGTGATCTTCGATTCCATGTCGGCGAGGTCCGGGTACCAGTCCGACTGTTCGTCGCAGAGGTAGTGGACGGCCTTGCCGCCGGAGAGCGTCGTGACCGCCGTCCAGAGCGGGAAGTCGGGCGCCGGGATGAGGACTTCGTCGCCGTCCTCCAGGAGCGCCTGGATCGCCATCGAGACCAGTTCGGACACGCCGTTGCCGAGGAAGACGTCGTCGACCCCGACGTCGAGGCCGAGCGCCTGGTAGCGCTGGGCGACGGCGCGGCGTGCGGAGAGGATGCCGCGCGAGTCCGTGTAGCCGTGGGCCTGCGGGAGCATCCGGATCATGTCCTGGACGATCTCCTCCGGCGCCTCGAAACCGAACAGGGCCGGGTTGCCGGTGTTCAGGCGCAGCACGCTGTGGCCCGCCTCCTCCAGCGCGTTGGCGTGCTCGATCACCGGGCCGCGGATCTCGTAACAGACCTCGCTCAGCTTGCTCGACTGCCGGAACTCCATGCGCTTGCCCTCCAGGCGGACCAGGTGTCACTGTGCTGAACCGTTGTTGCTTGGTTTTACCAAGTGTGCGCTTGGAAAGTCCAACAAGTTGCATAGACTGCGCGCCATGCCACGCCGAAGCTACGACCAGTACTGCGCCGTCGCCCGCGCGCTCGACGTCGTCGGGGACCGCTGGACGCTCCTCATTGCGCGCGAACTCCTCGCCGGGCCGCGCCGCTACACCGATCTGCACGCCGACCTGCCGGGCGTCAGCACGGACATGCTGGCCACGCGGCTCAAGGACATGGAGCGCGACGGCCTCGCCGAGCGCCGCCGGCTCCCCGCGCCCGCCTCGGCGTACGTGTACGAACTCACCGAGCGGGGGCGCGGATTGCTGCCCGTGCTCCGGGCGCTCGGCGAGTGGGGCGCCCCGGAACTCGCCGAGCGGCGGCCCACCGACGCGGTGCGGGCGCACTGGCTGGCATTGCCGCTGGCCCGGCAGTTGGAAGCACTGGGGGAGTCGGGTGCGGTGGAGGTCCGGGTCGACGAGGGGGTCTTCCACGTACGGGTGGGTGGGGAGCCCAAACATCCCGTGCATCCCGCACGTCCCGTATACGGGGACGGGGCCTATCCGGACGGGGAGCCGGACGCGCGGCTGACGCTCGGGGAAGAGGTGTGCGGCGAGGTCGCCCGAGGGGTGGTCGGTCTGGTCGAGGCGGTGCGCGGCGGACACGTCACCGTGACCGGAGACGGTGCGCTGGCGAAGGCGCTGCGTGGCGGAACTTCCTGAACTGGAACCCCTCTACGTAGATCGGTGGCAATGTCCGGACCGTCCCGAGGCGCGGCGTGACAAGAGTCGCAACATCATTCGGGGTCACAGGACGCGCCTACTTGTGAAGGCCCCATGGACTCGGGCTCTACCGGTCGGTAACCCCTCTGGTGCAGGCCAATTACCGCTCTGAACAGGCCCTCTTATGCGTGTTAGCGTCCCGGTCGACCGGGGGGCCGATGTGAAGAGTGAGAGGGACCCGTAGCGAATATGGGGCACATGCACCACATGACGGGCGGCTGGATCACTCCGCTCCTGTCGTACGTGATGGCTGTCGTGGGATCCGCTCTGGGCCTGCGCTGCACCGCGCGCGCCCAGGCCGCCGGGCAGAGGTCCAGGCGGAACTGGCTGGTGACCGCTTCCGTCGCGATCGGCGCCGGGATCTGGACGATGCACTTCATCGCGATGCTCGGCTACGCCGTCGACGGCACCGCGATCCGCTACGACATCCCGCGCACACTCCTGAGCCTGCTCGTGGCGATCCTGGTGGTCGGCGCCGGCATGTTCGTCGCCGGGTACGGCAGGTCCCGCGCCCTCTCCGTCGTGCTCGGCGGACTCGGAACCGGGCTCGGCGTCGCCGCGATGCACTACATCGGCATGTCGGCCGTGCGGCTCAACGGGTCCCTGTCCTACGACCCCGTGCTCGTGGCCGTCTCCGTGGTGATCGCCGTCGTCGCCGCGTCCGCCGCGCTGTGGGCCGCGCTGTTCGTGCGCGGATCCGTGGTCGCCGCCGTCGCCGCCCTCGTGATGGGCCTCGCGGTGAGCAGCATGCACTACACCGGAATGGCCGCCGTGAAGGTGAGCGTGCACCCGGGAACCGCGCCGTTGTCCGGCGCCACCGCGACCGCGTTCATCCTGCCCCTGGCCGTCGTGCTCGGCTCCTTCCTCTTCCTCACCTGCGCGTTCGTCGCGCTGTCGCCGACGGCCGACGAACGCGCGCGGAGCGCGGCCGCGGCCCGCCCGCTGCACGAGGTCGAACTGCCCGCCACGTAGGCGCGGCGCCCCTTGGGCGTACGCCACCACCCCCACACCACTCAGGCCCGGCCGAGGAGCTGTCCCATGCCCGCGCGCTTTCCGCTGCCCGAACGGCTGCGCTCCAAATCGATCAGAGCCAAGGTCGTCACCCTGCTCACGGTCCCCGTCGTCTCCGTGATGGCGCTGTGGGGCCACGCCGCGGTGACCACGGCGTCGCAGATATCCGACAAGGAGCAGTTGAAAGAGGTCAACTCGGCGCTCGTCGCGCCGATTTCACGGTTCACCGGCGCCGTGCAGGACGAGCGCGCCGCCGCCATGAAGTACCGCGTGGCCCACGACGCCACCACGCGGCAGGACTTCACGGAGTCAACGGCCCGTACAGACAAGGCGGTTGACGCCCTCGACGCGGGACTCCGCTCCATCAGCACCGACCTCGCCGACCTCGACGCGGCGCTGCCCGACCGCATCCAGAAGCTGAAGTTCAGCGCCGGCTCGCTGTCCGGGCCGCGCCAGAAGGTGGGGGCGCCGGGCGCCGTGCAGGCCATCGGCGGATACGACACCGCGGTCCAGCGGGCCATGTCCGTACGGGCCGGACTCGCCGCGGCCGACAGTGGCACGGCCCGTACGCTGCTGCAACTCGCCCGCGCACACGACGCGTTGAGCCGCCAGAACGCGCTGCTCGGCGCCGTGCACGCGGCCGACGAGAAGATGACGCCGAGTCAGTACCGCGACTTCGTGGGCGACGTGGCGGTGCAGCGCAGCCTCACCGAGGCCGCGCTGCCCGAACTGAAGGGCGCCGACGCCACCGCGTTCCGTGCGGCGCTCGGCACCGCCGGCGCCAAGGACCTGAGCCACGTGCAGGACATGGTCCTCGCCGCGGGCGCCTCGCAGGCCGCCGAAGCGGTGCCCGCCGGGCGCTGGCAGGCGGACGCGCGGGACACCCTGGCCGCCCTGGACAAGGCCGGGTCCCGCGCGATCGACGAGGCCGCGGGCGCCGAGCCGTACTCCCTTTCCTCCCTGGGCAGTTCGGGCATCGCCGTGCTCCTCGGCCTGCTCGGTGTGATCGTGTCGCTGCTGCTCTCCGTACGGATCGGGCGCGGCCTCGTCGCCGACCTCACGGGGCTGCGCGACACCGCGCTCGACATGGCGGCGACCCGGCTGCCCGCCTCCATGCGGCGCATCCACAACGGCGAGGACGTCGACCTCGACAAGGAGGCACCGCTCGACGAGACGCCGCACAGCGACGAGGTCGGGCAGGTCGGCGCGGCCCTCACCACCGTGCAGCGCGCGGCGCTTCGCGCGGTCGCGGACCGGGCCGCGGTCCTCACGGGTGTCTCCGGGGTGTACGTGTCGCTGGCGCGCCGCAGCCAGGTGCTGCTGCACCGCCAGCTCGACCTCCTCGACGCGATGGAGCGCCGGACGGAGGACCCGACGGATCTTGAGGACCTGTTCCGCATCGACCACTTGACGACGCGTATGCGTCGGCACGCCGAGTCGCTGCTCATTCTCTCCGGGTCGGCTCCGGGGCGCGCCTGGCGCAATCCGGTGCCGCTGATCGACGCGGTCCGTGCGGGGCTCGCCGAGACGGCCGACTTCGACCGGGTCCAGCTGCAGGACATCCCCGAGCTCTCCCTCGCGGGCTCGGCCGTCGCCGACGTGGTCCACCTCGTGGCCGAACTCGCCGAGAACGCCTCGGCGTTCTCGCCGCCGCACACGCCTGTGGTGGTGCGCGGTGAGCCGGTCGGGGCTGGGGCCTGTCTGGAGATCGAGGACCGTGGCCTCGGGATGAGTGACGAGGCGTTGGCCGACGCCAATGCGCGGATCCTCGCGAGTGACATCGACCTGTTGGACTCCCGCAAGCTGGGGTTGTTCGTGGTCAATCGGCTTGCGGGGCGGCAGCGGTTGGACGTCACGCTGCGGCGTTCCATCTACGGGGGCATCACCGCGGTGGTCTTCATCCCGCAGAACCTTCTGGAGGCGATGCACGTCGGCCGCCCTACGCCCCGGGGCTCCGCCCCGGACCCCGCTGCTCAATCGCCGCAGGGGCTTGAATTCCGCCTTGGGCAATCTGCCGCCTTGGGCGGCAGGGTGGGCAAGGCGGCACCCCGGCGCGGCGCGCCCGATACGGACGGCCCCGAGCCC